>CAVHZP010000019.1:9454-13376 GCA_963640485.1 bacterium
ACCTTTGGCGATGACCGAAGCCTCACCAATTTCATTCTCCGTCACAACCGCACCACCTACCAGGACACGGCGATTTGTGAGACCATCGTGCCTAAGAGTTACAAAGTGTTCTTGAAGCAGCAGATGCGTTGGAAACGCTCCTGGCTTCGCGAGTCGTTGATCGCGGGCCGCTTTATGTGGAAGAAGGAGCCGTTCATGGCGATTTCCTTCTACTTCGGCCTCCTGGTGCCCATCGCGGCGCCGGTGGTAGTGATTTACAACCTCTTCTATATCCCTCTGATGCATCGCGTATTTCCTACCACCTTCCTGGTGGGCATGGCGCTCATGGCGTTGCTCATGAGCATGGCGCAGCTATTTCTGCGGAAAAGCTCCACCTGGATCTTCGGCATCTGGTTCTGCCTGTACTACGAAGCCGTGCTGCTGTGGCAGATGCCGGTGGCGTGGTTCACCTTCTGGAAGGACACCTGGGGCACCCGCATGACGCCGGCGGACGTGCGGGAAGCGGAAAAGAAGAAAAAGAAACAAGGCCCAAAGGAAGCAGGTGATGCTACATGACTTTAGGCGATGAAGAATTTACAAAAAAGAAAAACCGGACGAAGTGGCTGCGCACGGTTCTGGAAATCCTGGTGGTCTTGGGGCTGCTCTATCTGGTTTGGGAAACCTTTTTCCATCAGAAAACCTATGAGCCCTTCACCGAAGACGAGGTGAGCGCCACTACCGACACCGGTTTCATCGCGCTGTCTTACTTCGGTGTGGACCGCATCGGCGATACATCCACTTTGATCGGCGAGAAACAGCTGCGCGAACATTTGCAGGCGTTGAAGGACGAAGGCTATGTGACCATCACCCATGAGGATATCGAGAACTATTACGAGAGAGGCACGCCGCTGCCGGATAAATCCATGTATCTCATGTTTGAAGATGGCCGCCGTGACACCGCTATTTTTGCAGATAATATTCTGGAGGATCTCAATTTCAAAGGCGTCATGATGTCGTATCCTGAGAAATTTGACCATGAGGACCCGAAATTCCTCCGCCCCGATGATCTCAAAAGTCTGACGGACTCCACGTTCTGGGAATTGGGTACCAATGGCTATCGACTGGAATACATCAATGTGTACGATCGCTATCACAATTTCATTGGCGAGCTGGACCCGCTGACTTACAACATGATGCGCGCTTATCTGGGCCGCGACTATAACCATTACCTGATGGACTATATTCGCGACAAAGACCGTATCCCTGTGGAGACGCTGGATCACATGAAGCGCCGCGTGGGCTATGACTACAGCCGCCTCCGGGAGCTGTACCAGGCGGGCCTTGGCTACGTGCCGCCGGTCTATGTGCTGATGCACTCCAACACCGGAAAATTCGGCAATGCGCTGAGCGTTTCTAGAGAAAATGAAAAATGGATCCGCGAGCTTTTCACCATCAATTTCAATCGCGAAGGCTACTCTTTCAACAAGCGAGACAGTAGCCTTTACGACCTGACCCGCATGCAGCCCCAGCCCTATTGGCCGGTGAACCATTTGCTCATGCGCATCAAGTACGACACGCACCAGGATGTGACTTTCAAAAAAGGCGACGCCCGGATGGCGGAGTGGAATATCCTGAAAGGGGCAGCGCAGTACAAAGAGGAAAGCATCATCGTCACGTCTCTCCCTGAAGGCGAAGGGCTCTTGCGTTTAAAGAATCGCAGCAACTATAAAGATGTGACCATCAAAGTGCGGCTCGAAGGAAATACCTTCGGCGGGCAGAAGGTGCTGTTCCGTGGAAATAAGGATCTCACCTCTTACCTCGCCGCCGGCATCGAGCAGGGCAAACTGGTGCTCACCATGAAAAAGGACGGGAAAGAGGAAAAACTCTTCGAAGAACGGCTGTCTGTCCTGGATGGCATCGAGCCGGTGTCTATCGAGGAAGATAAGAAGAACGTCCGCGAAGGCGTGCTCTCCGCGCTGACCCGCTACGCCTCCACTACCGGCAAGGCGAAAGCCTACGTCGCTCGCCTCGAAGCCACCAAAGACCAGAAGGCAACTTCTGTAAAAGAGGGGGACGAGGAGTATATTGCTACCGAAAGCTTCCATAGCCGCCTGGACCGGGAGTTGGAAGTTCGTGCCAAAGGGCACATGGTTTCCCTTTTCCTTGACGGCAAGCCAGTGGCTGACGTGAGAGTGGAGTCCATGGAAGGTAAAGAAATCGGCCTCCAGGCCGGCTGGGATAGCAATGCCTGGAGCCAGAGAAATCTCGCCGACGATGTGTACGACGGCGTCTTCGAGCGCCTCATCATCACCACGCCCCTGGGGAGCAGTGACAGCCCCATCTACTCCACCGAACTCACGGGCATGGATAAATGGAAATTCGATGCCAACCAGAAATGGGAGGCGGTGTTGGGGTGGTTTTTGAATCATTTTTAGTTTTAACATTATCGGTTTAGTATTCAGTGGTCAGTGGTCAGTGATCAGGGCGAGAGTTCGCGATGCTTACCAGTTGACTCCAACCCTGACTACTGATTACTGATTACGGACTACTAAACCACCTATGGTTTAAAAGGACTAAACTCATGAAACTAAAACGAACCATATTGACTGCCCTTTGCCTGTCCCTTCTTCTGTCGGCGGGCTGCAGCGCGGAGCCTTTGAAAAGCGGGAAGCACCCGCCGATTTCCCAGTCCGCCTGGATGGTGTACTGGGATGAGGCCAAAGGCATGGCGGATTTCCATAAACATAAAAACCAGTTTGATTCGATTTCCTACTTTGCCATCCGCATGGATGCCAAGGGGCATTTCCGGACGCCGAAGGAACTTCCAGTAAAAGAAGCAGGGAAGCCTTTTTACCTCACCTTCGTGAATGATGTGGCAAGACCCGGCGGTGTAGAAATCAGCAAGGATACCGATATTCTGAAAGTGCTCCTGAAAGATGAACGGAGCCGCAGCGCTCACGCGAAGGAAATCGTGGACATCGCGAAATCTTATGGCGCAGCGGGCATTGACTTGGATTATGAAAAAATTGCGACGGACCCGGAGATCCTGAAAAACTTCGCTGCTTTCACTGGGACTCTTTACGTGGCCTGCCTGGCAGAAAAGATTCCGCTTCGCATTATCCTGGAACCTTCAGTACCTTTCGATACGCCATTCAGCGCGGGACCGGAGTATGTGGTGATGCTTTACAATCTCTACGGTACCCACGGCGGTCCGGGACCGAAGGCTGATGGGGCCTTCATCGAAAGAACCATTCAGAAAATGGAAGCACTGCCACCGAAACGAGCTGTCGCTTTCTCCAACGGCGGCTGCTTGTGGAAGGACTATGGTTTCCTGGGACTCAAGAAAGGGACCACTCGTTTCATCAGCGGGGAAGACGCGGTGAAACTGGCGCGGGTGAATAAAATCACTCCTGAAAGAGATCCGTCCAGCGCGGCGCTTCATTTCTCTTATAATTATGACGGCAGCAACTACGAAGTGTGGTATGCCGATCAGGAAACCCTGGACGCCTGGATCACCCTGGCAGCGAACAAGGGCATGCCGGAGGCAATCCTGTGGAGGTTAGGTGGTTAAAAACGCTGTTGGTTTAGTGGTCAGTGATCAGTAATCAGGTCGTAGTGTCTTGAAAGCCAATTACCGATTCTAAAGGGATAGGGAAACTGCGATGGGAGATAGCAGTCAAATGCGGCCTGATTACTAATTACTGACTACTGATTACTTCGAGTTATACGTTTTACATACCAATATGAATTAAAAGGAATCAATTATGCAGAAGAAATGGAAAATTCTTCTGGTTGCCTCTTTGGCAGCCACTTTCTTTGGCGGATTTGCCAGCGCCGTTGAGGCCGCTGATGCTTCGCCGGCTCCCGCAGCCGTGGTAAAGGCGCCGACCTATACGGCCGCGGCGAAAGCGCGCTATGAGGCGCTGCGGGAAGAGAACGAGGG
>CAVHZP010000019.1:13638-15008 GCA_963640485.1 bacterium
ATCGAACGGCTGCAGAAAAATCTGTCCGTTCGTTTTGGCGTGCGCCCGGTGATTGCGCGGCAGGTTTTCGGCACAGAGACGCCGACGGTCAATGAGGCATGCGCTGCCATGGGTGTCACGCTCCTGGGGCAGACGGTGAACCTGGTGCAGACCAGGGACAAGGACGCGCAGACCGCGGAAGATATTTACGCGAATCTCTTTGGTAAATCCATTCTAGCTATGGGGCGGGGACAAATCATTTACGGCCGCCTGGATTACTTGGGCTCGCCGGAAATCGTAGGAAATCTCCTGGAGCTGGTGAAGCGGAACAAAGTGGATAGTGCGGCGTACCGCACATTCAAAGATTCGCCGGAAGCAAATCCCGCCAATGATTCCGCCTACCATTTCGCGACTGTGGGCGAGGTCTTAGCGGATACCGAGCACCGTTGGAAATATCCGGTGGACATGAGCCGCGTGCCGGTGGAGCTTAGACCGGGGAATGATATGGAAGAAGTGTCGGAAAGAAATCTTATGGCGGAAATGCGGCGGCGCTATATCGGTGCGCCATCGGTGAATGAAACAGACCGCATACGGAATTTTTCTTCCGCAGAAATAAAGAAGCTGGACCAGACCGGCGTCATCAAAACGGTGAATGACAATACCATTTTCCTCACCTTCGATGATTGGAGCACTGACTGCTCGTTGAATCATTTGCTCTATGTGCTCCGGAAACATAAGGCCAAAGGGACTTTCTTCATCATCACCTGGAATGTGAAGAACAATCCGAATCTTCTTCGTGCCATCGCCGAGGAGGGACATGAAATCGCGTCCCACACCCACAGCCATCGCCCCATGGTGGAGCAGGAATCTAACTACGGTGGCAACATGAAGCCCATGACCAACGAAGAGTACGCGGAGGACGTGAAGGCAGCCTATGCAGAGCTGGCGAAGACCATCGGAGACGTGAAAGTAAATGGCCGCCCGGCGCTGACCCGTTTCCTCCGCCCGCCGACTCTTGCCATCAGCCGGAGCGGTATGAAATCCATTTTCAATGCCGGCTACAGCTACAGCGTGTCGGGATACGAAAGTACAGACGACTACGCCGCGCCGTCATTGCAGACCATGATCGGCGCCATCCAGCACGGTCTCTACGATGAAAAAGGAAATGTGAGAAAAGGCTCCATCATCATCATGCACATGACTGACAGCGCCAAGTATACGGCAGAAGCGCTGGACTATATCCTGACCACCAACGAAGAGCGGGACGACACGGATCCGAAGAAATTCAAAGTGGGACTTCTCGCTGACTATCTCACCGACGACTACGACCAGTCCATGGCCATCGCCGGCGATTTCGAAAAGGGACTCTCCTATAAGGGAAGCTGTGGGCA
>CAVHZP010000019.1:15276-16980 GCA_963640485.1 bacterium
TTTTCTAGCCACTCTCTTCCTATTTGTGTTAAAATAAATGAATATGTGATACCCCCTATGGTATCCGGGAGGTGCGTATGCTAATTCAATGGTTCCCCGGTCATATGACCAAGACGAAGCGAATGATCGAGTCTCATCTGAAAGCGGTAGACGTTGTCGCCGAGCTTTTGGATGCCCGCATTCCTGCGTCTAGTGCGAATCCCATGGTGGAAGAACTGGTGCAGGGCAAGCCCCGCATTGTGATTCTGAATAAAGCGGACCTGGCGGATCCGAAAGCCACGGATCGCTGGATTTCCTATTACCAGAAAAGAAATATCCCTGTAGTTCCTATGAGTGTAGGGAATAGTAAAAATAAAAAACGTCTGCTGGCACTGATCCGCGAGACCGCGGAGCCCATGCTGGAGAAGTGGCGTCGCCGCGGCATCAAGAGCCGTTCGGTGCGCCTCATGATTTTGGGTATTCCGAACGTGGGCAAGTCCACGCTCATCAATTTCCTGGCCGGTACTGCGGCGACCCGCACGGCGAATACGCCGGGTCATACTCGCGGCAAGCAGTGGGTGCGTCTCTCCGAAGGGCTCGACCTGCTGGATACGCCGGGCGTGCTGTGGCCGAAGTTCGATGACCAGACCGCAGCGCTGCGCCTGGCTGCTACCGGTGCTATCGCCGGCGATGTGTTCAACGCCGACGAAGTGGTGCCGGCGCTTCTCGCCTCTTTGGCGGAGACGGCGCCCTGGGTGCTGCAGGAGAAGTACAATATCGACGATGTGAACCAGGATCCGCAGCTGCTTCTGGAAGCTGCCGGTCGCCGCCGCGGCTGCCTGCTTCCCGGTGGTGCCATTGACTACGACCGGGCAGAAATGGTGGTGCTCCGCGATTTCCGCGATGGCAAGCTGGGGAAGGTGACCCTGGACCCGCTGCCGGAGAAATAAGAGGATGGCTATGAAGATTTCTGAAATACGAGATATCCTGAAAGCCGACGATGTGCCGGAAGAAGTGATGAAGGAAATCCTCGCTGATGAGCGAAAGGGTGCGAAAGCCCTGGTGGCGTCCTACATGCGGCGTCTGCAGCGGGAGAGCGAGGAGCGGCTCCGGGTGGAGTCCATGTACGATGTGGAGAGCCATTTCTATAAGGAGGGTATCAACCTCGTCGCCGGTATCGACGAAGTGGGGCGTGGCCCTCTTGCCGGACCGGTGACGGTGGCGGCGGTGATTCTGCCGCCGCACTGGTACTGCAAGGGGCTCAACGATTCCAAAAAGGTATCGCCGAAACATCGCGAGGAAATCGCGGCGAAGATTTACGAGAGTGCCGTGGATATTTCCATCGTGAGTTTGCCGCCCGAGGAAATCGATGCATTGAATATCTACGAAGCCACCATGATGGCCATGTATGAAGCGGTAAAAAATCTGTCGGTGCAGCCCGAGGCGGTGGTGGTAGACGCCATGCCTCTGCATTTCAATTGTCCCACAGAGTCTCTGATTCACGGCGACGCGCGAAGCGCTTCCATCGCGGCGGCGTCCATCGTGGCGAAGGTCTACCGCGACCAGCTCATGGACGACTACGATAAAACATACCCGGGCTACGGATTTGCCCAAAATAAAGGCTACGGTACTGCAGAGCATATCGAAGCTATCAGAAATCTGGGCATCACGCCGATTCACAGGAAGAGCTTTGAACCGGTGAAGAGTATGGTGCTTGGGGTGTGA
>CAVHZP010000020.1:0-16750 GCA_963640485.1 bacterium
TATTGCATAAAAATTCGTATGATTTCTGGCTCTTCGATTTAATCAGCGTTTCCCAAGCTCTCATCCTCTCTTTCCCCATACTACTCCACCATTTGCCCGCCGTAAAATGCTTCTTTTCCATCGAGTTGGATAGATGGAAGGCATGCAAAAAGAGCCATGAGGCTTTTGACTCATGACTCTTTGAAATGATTTGTAATCGGTGGTCGGTAGTCAGTAGTCGGTTCGCGTTTAACGTTAATGCAAACATCTCTATGTTTGCATTAACGTTAAGCGCGCCCTGACTACCAACCACCGACTACCGACTACCAAACCACCACCGTTCAATGTGCTGCTTCCTGTATAATCTTCAGCTTCTCCAGCAATCCAATATCAATGGGCGTATAGGTATCCGGGTGGCTGCGGAGGTAATACTGCTCCTCTTCCGGGGCCGCGTAGAAATTTTTCAACTCGCCCATTTCTGTACGAACCTTCGGGCGCACTTTCCCTTCGCCTTCGAATTCATTGACCACCAGCGCCGAGTCGGTCACCTGCTTGGACACCCCGCGGTTCTGCAGGAAGACGAGATAGTAGCTGATCTGGGGCACGTCTTCTTTGCTGGTGTAATAGACGCCGCTTCGGTACTGAGGACCCACATATTTCCCCTGGATGCCATCGGTGTAAGGATTGATGATGGTGAAAAACACATTGAGCAGCATGCCGATATCAATCTTCTTTGGATTGTAAGTGACCTTCACGCACTCTTTGGCGTCCGCTGCCCCGCTCTCTACCATCATTCTGGTCGGATTTTCTACATTGCTATTGGCATAGCCCACTTCGGTCTTCACCACGCCATAGACACGGGAGAATACTTCCTGCAATCCATAGTAAGAGCCGCCGGCTAAGTACAAATCTTTCGTAAACATGTCATCTCTCCTTCAAAAGGGAAATATACCTTATTGGTGCACAAAAGCTGCTGAGGGCGCACTCCGTCCTCAGCAGTTTTGTTTCTGTTTTTCTTATTGCTTTCAAAAAAAGGTAGCACATTTACCTGCTTCCTCATAGCTTGAAGCTATGAGGAAGTAAGTAGCAGGCCATGCCTTCTCTTGCATCTTCTATTTCTTCTCTGTCTCTTCCAGATGCTTGATAGAAGCGCGGTCCATGTCGAAGGCGTGAATCAGTTCGTTCACTGCCTGGCTCGGCGATACGACGCCGGTCAGTACCGCTGCTTTCACGGAAGGCAGACGGCTCTTGATCATGGGATCTTCGAAGAACAGGTTGTGGAGATGTTCGTCGATCATGCTGTTCACCCAGTCCAGGACCTGGCGCTGACGGCGAGTTTCAAAGATGCCGGATTTCTTCGTTACCTTTTCAAATTCGCGCATGACCGCCCACAATTCCAGAAGGCCGGTCTTTTTGATAGCGGAGCAACGGTACGCATGGGTCTTCCAGCCTTCCGTAGCCGGACGGATAAATTCCGCCATACGTTCGTATTCGCCCTGGGCCACTTTTGCCCGTTCCAGGTTGTCCCCATCGGCTTTGTTGACCACGATGGCATCAGCCAGTTCCATGATGCCTTTCTTGATGCCCTGCAGGTCATCGCCGGCACCGGTCAGCACGACCAGCATGAAGAAGTCGACCATGGAGCGGACGGTGGTTTCCGACTGGCCTACGCCTACGGTTTCTACGAGGATCACGTCGCAACCTGCGGCTTCACAGAGCAGCATGGTTTCGCGGGATTTTCTAGCTACGCCGCCCAAGGTGCCTTTCGATGGCGATGGACGAATGAAGCAGTTTGGTTCACGGGACAAGTTCTGCATACGGGTCTTGTCGCCTAAGATAGAGCCGCCGGTGATGGAGCTGGTGGGGTCTACCGCCAGTACCGCCACTTTGTAGCCCTGGTGGCAAAGCATCTGACCGAAGGATTCGATGAATGTGGATTTGCCGGCGCCCGGTACACCGGTGATGCCGATGCGGAGGGCTTTGCCGGTTCTCGGAAGCAAGCCCTGGAGCACTCTCTGGGCTTTGTCGAAATCTTTAGGCGCGTTACTTTCGATCAAGGTGATGGCTTTGGAAAGAGCCACACGATCGCCTTTCGCCACGCCTTCGATGTACTGCTCTACGGTCATTTTCTTGCGGAGCGGTACCTTACGAAGTGGTGCATCGGGATATTCTTTGGCGCCGGTGATGCTGTTGGCCGTGGTGTCAATGCCGCGCATGACAGAGCAGGCGAATTCAGGATTCTTTTCTTCCGGCACCCAGCTGGGTCTCAGATCATCATTGTTATCAGGCATAATTTTACCTTACCCTTCCCTGGCTTCTTCCCCCAAAAGGACATAGCCTTTCTTTTGCCAAACGAAGATATGCATCTTCCATAAGGAAATCAGCGCACCGATTTCCCCTTTCTACCAAGGGATGGAAACCATTATGAATGAAATGTAAGCACGCATAGATTGCGAGCCCTGCTAGGGAGTCGAAGGAAAATCCCTCGACTCCGCGCAGGACAGGAAATCGTATTTCTATCCTATGAAAGGAAATTAGCCTTCCTTCTGTTCTTCCTTAGCACGGTCTACGAGCATCTGGAGGAGCTTAATGCAGCACTTCGGAATGTTGGTGCCTGGTCCGAAGATAGCTACAGCGCCATGGTCATAGAGGTATTCATAGTCCTGTGGAGGAATAACGCCGCCGATAGCTACGAGGATATCTTCACGGCCCAGAGCTTTCAGGTTGTCTACGATAGCCGGGAGCAGGGTCTTGTGACCTGCTGCCAGGGATGAGAAGCCGACCATATGAACGTCGTTATCCACAGCGTCCTGTGCTGCTTCTTCCGGCGTCTGGAACAGCGGACCTACGTCGACGTCCCAGCCCATATCTGCGAAGGAGGTAGCCAGTACCTTCTGGCCTCTATCGTGACCGTCCTGGCCCATCTTTGCCAGGAAGATACGCGGACGACGGCCTTCGAGTGCTTCGAATTCGTTCGCCAGTTTCTTAGCTTCATCGAGTTCGGTGGTATCATCAAATTCGTTGGAGTATACGCCGGAAATGGTATGGATGACTGCATTGAAGCGGCCGGATACTTTTTCGACAGCGTCGGAGATTTCGCCCAGGGATGCACGGTCATGAGCAGCCTGTACAGCAGCTTCCAGGAGGTTGCCGTTGTCACGGGTTTCTGCGCACTTGGTGATAGCTTCCAGGTCGCGGCGAACAGCTTCCGGATCGCGGATGCTTCTCAATTTTTCCAGACGTTTAATCTGAGCATTACGTACAGCGGTGTTATCGATGGACAGTACGTTCAGCGGATCTTCCTTAGCCAGTCTGTACTTATTCAGGCCGACAATGGTTTCGCGGCCGGAGTCGATATCTGCCTGACGACGAGCGGCGCATTCTTCGATACGCATCTTCGGGAGGCCGGTGGAAATAGCCTTGGACATGCCGCCCAGTGCTTCGACTTCCTGGATATGAGCCCAAGCACGTTTGATGATCTCGTTGGTGAGGTATTCCACATAGTAGGAGCCGCCCCATGGATCGATGATCTTGCAGACTTTGGTTTCATCCTGGATGTACAGCTGGGTGTTACGAGCCAGACGTGCGGAGAAGTCGGTCGGCAGTGCGATAGCTTCGTCCAGCGCGTTGGTATGGAGGGACTGGGTGTGGCCCAGAGCTGCGGACATAGCTTCCATACAGGTACGGCCGATGTTGTTGAATGGATCCTGTTCGGTGAGGGACCAGCCGGAGGTCTGGGAGTGGGTACGCAGAGCCATGGATTTCGGGTTTTCTGCACCGAAGCTCTTCAGGATCTTTGCCCACAGTACGCGAGCTGCACGCATCTTTGCGATTTCCATGAAGTAGTTCTTGCCCTGATCCCAGAAGAAGGACAGACGTTTTGCGAAGGCATCGACCGGCAGGCCTGCTTTTTCGCCGCAGCGGATGTATTCCATGCCGTCTGCCAGGGTGTAGCCGATTTCCAGATCGCAAGTAGCGCCGCATTCCTGGATGTGGTAGCCGGAAATGGAAATGGAGTTGAACTTCGGCATGTACTTGGTGGTGTATTCGAAAATATCACCGATAATACGCATGGACATGGCCGGCGGGTAAATGTAGGTATTACGTACCATGAATTCCTTCAGAATATCGTTCTGGATGGTGCCGGCAAGGATCTTCTTGTCTACGCCCTGTTCGATACCTGCGGAAATGAAGAATGCCAGAATCGGGAGTACGGCGCCGTTCATGGTCATGGATACGGACATCTGATCCAGCGGAATGCCGTCGAAGAGGATGTTCATATCGAGCATGGAGCATACGGATACGCCTGCTTTACCAACGTCACCGATTACGCGGGGGTTATCCGCATCGTAGCCGCGGTGGGTCGGAAGGTCGAATGCAATGGACAGACCTTTCTGACCTGCTGCCAGGTTTCTCTTGTAGAAAGCGTTGGATTCTTCAGCGGTGGAGAAGCCTGCGTACTGACGTACGGTCCATGGACGGAATACGTACATGGTGGAGTATGGTCCACGAAGGAATGGAGGAATACCACTCATGAAGTCCAGATGGTTGCAGCTGTCATATACATCTTTCGTATAGAATGGAGCGACCGGGATGTGTTCCATGGTTGGTTCATATAAAGCGTCGAAGTCTTTGCCGGTCTTGGCTTCCAGCTTTTCCTTCCACTCATCATAGGAGCAGTGGGGATGTTCACCCAGGGCGATCTGTGTGAAATCAGGATTTGCGTTTGCCATTATTCAATCATTCCTTTCTTTTTCTGCAGCATGCGGAGAATTTCATAGCAGTTAGCTTTGACGCTGATGAATTCATCTACGCCAGCTTTGCGGTATACTTCTTCCAGATCTTTCGGAGCAGCACCGGCGAGGAAGAGGGTGCCATTTCCGAGGACTTCTTTCAGTCTCGGAGCCAGAGCCGGTACATCTTCCGGATAGGTAGCATCGGTGGAGCAGATGACAGCTACATCGTATGGCGTGCCATTTTCGTCGATGCCTGCTTTCAGTGCTTCTACGCACTTATCCCAACGGGAGCCCGGTTTGCCTTCGTCGTCCTGGAAGCCAGTATTGAGGTGAACATTGAATTCACCAACCTGCAGGAAGGAAGTGGAGAAATCGGCTCTTGCTTTATGCTGCGGAATCTTGCCCATGTTTGCCAGGAAGATTTCCACGTTCTTGCCGGTTTCTGCTTTGTATTTTTCTGTGTCGAAACGGAGCGCTTCGAAGCGTTCGGTCCAGCGATGCGGAGCGATGGCAGGAAGTTCGATGGAGCCTGCTGCGCCGCCGGCTACTTCGCTGACTTCGCCAATGGTAGCGCCTGCGCTGACAGCAGCGATGGCTTTTTCTACCAGTTCGCCTTCGCCGGCATCTTTCAGTTCAGCCAGTTTCTGGGAACGGAATGCCAGATCCAGATCTGCACGATATGCTTTGGCTGCGTCGCCCAGTTCTTTCTTAATGGCTTCGGTGTCTTCCGGACGTTTTTCTAGGAGAACTTCGCCCATGAGCGGATACATGTTGTTGCCTACAGCGCTGTCTTTTCTGAGGTCCAGAGCTTTGAAGCGTTTTTCAAGGACAGCCTGGATTTCAGCCTGCGGATAGCCGTCTTCCAGTGCTTTTACGATGCCGCCAAGGCCTTCGACTTTCTGGAATTCAGCCCAGATCTTTTCAGCCATCTGTGCGGTCAGCTTTTCAATAGCCCAGGAGCCGCCGGCAGCATCGATCGGACGGAGCATGCCGAATTCTTCCTGCAGCATGATCTGCAGGTTTCTAGCGATACGGCGGGAGAATTCATCGCCCTTACGTACGGTGTCATCATAGGGAGCATTTTCGTAAGTATCTACGCCACCAACCACAGCAGAGAAAGCTTCGGTGGTGTTGCGGAGCATGTTTACGCCTACATCGAAAATGGTCTTCGTGAAGAATGCCGGTTTTTCATGAATCTTCATGGAGCGGTCTTCTTCTTCAGCGCCGAAAGCAGCCATGATGTTGGACCATACCTGACGAGCAGCGCGGAGCTTAGCGATTTCAATGAAGAATGTAGCGCCTACATTGAAGCCGAAGTACAGAGACTGTGCCACGTCATGAATGGAAATGCCTCTCTTCAGCATCTGGCGTACATATTCTACAGCTACGCCGAAGGTGTAAGCGATTTCCTGTACAGCCTGTGCGCCGCCCAGGGAGAATACGTCACTCTGTACGAATACGGTAGCAACGCTCGGAGCGTTCTTGCGAGCCCAGCGAATGGTTTCTGCCATTTCATCATAGCTCTTTTCCAGGCTGTCTTTGTTCTTGCCGTCGATCAGCAGCTGTGTCAGCGGGCTGGCACCGATTACACCGTGCAGCTTAGACACATCTTTTCCCTCAGCTTTGACAGCAGCAGCCACCATAGCGAGCGGAGCCAGAGCAGATTCGCCGGTGTACATCATAAACGGATATTTTGCCAGATCCAGGCCATCGAGAAGGGTATGTACATCTTCGAGAGTGGTCAGGCATACGCCGGTTTCGCCCGGCTTTTCAGCGTCAGTCACATCTACACTGTGGAGAGTAGATGCATCGAGACGGACATTATACACGGTAGAACCGCGATCAATTTCATGTTTCAGGAGCTCATTATTTTCCTTTGGAAGTGCTTCATCACAGGACTGTGCAATGCCCCATGGTTCTTCCTTATATCCATTGACCTTCTGGCCGCGCATGAAATCGCCCATGCCCGGATAATCATCGGTCGGAAGGATCGCATCCTGTGCGTCCGGACCTGTACGCAGTGTGTAGATCGGGCTGAATGTGATGCCTTCGTAGGTCTTGGTATACATGATCTTATCGAAAGGTTTGCCCTTCAAAAGTGCGTTGCAGGCCTCCACCCATTCCTCATACTGTGGCGGTTCAAATTCATCAAAAGATACCTGTGGGAAATCGGTTTTGCCCTCAGACTGTTTCAGAATCGCTTCCAATTCTTTATCGGTAAGCTGTCTTTCCTGAGTTTCCCCGGATGTTTCTTTGGTTACTTCATCCATGAAATATATCCTCCTTTAATAATTTTAGACAATTCCACAAAGACTGAAATTTCACCTCCTTCAGGCTCATAGTCTTCGGAAATCATTCCATAAAAAAACGACCGTCCTTTGGGGGCAGTCGGAAAACATGAGACGCTTAATCTCAATCCCCTCCCCATCTCTCGCAGGTTTAGCGGTGATTCATTGACAGATAGTTCTCCTGGCTCGGTATCCTCATCTTCGCCAGCCTTCCCAGGTTTCCCCAGTGACATATTTGGCAAAGACTCCTCCTTACAGTGGCGGGACCGCTCCGGCTTATACCGGATTCTCTTTTATGCTTTCGCATCTGTCAGCAATATGAAATTGTCTAAATGACTACGATTCAAGTATAATTCATTATTTTCTAAGTGTCAATAAAGCTTTTCCAATTTCTCTATAATTCCATGTATCATTTCTAATATTTCTCACTGATTCACATTGAAAATGAATGATTGATTATATTATAATAAGCACATGAATTATTTTATTTGAATTTCTTCATAGTGAATCAAAAGGAAGGTACACCATGAGCCTGGAACAGAAAGCAAAAGAAACTGTCAGAGAAGAAGCACTCCGTTTGAGCAAAGAATTTGCAGACCTGGACGGCCGCCGCCCCCGCCTGCTCCTTCTGGAAATGGAAAATGATATCAACGAAGATCGCGAAGCCCGGAAACAAGCTGCCAATGCCTTCGCAGACTCCGGCTGGGACGTAGACATGGGTCCCCTGCAGCCCGCCGAAGACGCCGCACGAGGCGCCGCTGACAACGACGTCCACTTCGTCTTCTACACCTCCGGCAGCCCAAGCAAAGTGAAAAACGGCGTAGCTCTCGCCCGCGCCCTCGCCCTCTACGGCCGTGACGACATCCTCATCGCCGTCCACCAGGTCAATGGCGATGAAAAAGAAGCCCTCTTCCGCTACGGCATCATCTGCGCCTTCGACAAAGACTACGACTTCCTCCAGGCCAGCCTCACCATGCTCCGCATCCTCATCGCACGAGAGAAACAGGCAGAAGAAGAAGAAGATGCATACTAAGCAGGAAACTACGCTAGTGGTTTAGTAATCAGTAATCAGGAATGAGTAATCGGTAGTCGGTGGTCCGCGCCAAAGCCATCTTCCCTGAAGAGGGTGCCCGTAGGGCGGGTGATGCCTTTCCGAATGCTATCCATCAGCACGCGCTCTTCCCCCACTGTCCGCAACGGCTGATTTCAATGCACACAAAAAAGCGACGAGATATTTTCTCGCCGCTTTTTTATGTGCTTATATTTTATTTCTGAAACATGCCGGCTACCGAGGAGCCGCCAATTTTAATCGAAAAATCGCAAAGAAAAAAGCAGTGCCGAAGCACTGCTTTTTTACGCATATCGTTTACCGCTATTAGCCAACGGTGAACAGAACGTCGCCGCCCTGTACGGACTGACCAACGGATACCGGCATGCCGGTGATTTTGCCATCGCATGGAGCCATGATCGGGTTGCCCATTTTCATAGCTTCGAGTACGAGTACTTCGTCGCCGGAAGCAACAGCGTCGCCAACGTGTTTAGCAATGCTGATGACTTTGCCCGGCATCGGAGCTTCTACGGATTCGCCTGCGCCTGCAGGTGCAGCCGGAGCTGCTGCCGGAGCTGGAGCCGGAGCCGGTGCTGGAGCCGGAGCTGCTGCCGGAGCCGGAGCTGCTACTGGAGCCGGAGCTGCTGCCGGAGCCGGAGCTGCTGCCGGAGCTGCTACTGCAGCGCCGCCGTCTTTAACTACTACATCGTAATCCTGGCCGTTAACTGTTACAGTAAATTTTCTCATTGTCTTTCCTCCTAAATGATTGTGTACTTTCAACTTTCAATTAGAACTGCTGGCTGCCAGCAATGCCTGCCTGGCGAGCTGCTGTGGTCCAGCCGGTTCTAGCTGCCGGACGAATGGAGACGATTTCGCCGCCACCCATAGCAACGATTGCAGCAGCGATAGCTGCTACAACTGCACCATTGTTTGCTGCGGCAGGAGCTGCCGGACGAGCAGGAGCTGCAGCTTTCTTAGGAGCTGCGGCCGGTGCCGGTGCTGCGGACTGATTGAGAGATGAACGTACCTGCCAGATCATGATCAGGGCAATTACTGCAACAACAGCAGCAAAAACCGCGATATACATAACTGTCTCGTTATCCATCTGTAGTACCCATCCTTTCAATTAGAGTATGTATTGGGGCAAATATTAGAGCGGAATGTTTCCGTGTTTCTTTGCCGGATGTACTTCGTGCTTGGAAGCAAGCATCTTCAGTGCATTGATGATTGTTGGACGAGTGTTTCTCGGATCGATAACTGCGTCTACATAGCCGCGTTCTGCAGCTTTGTATGGAGTAGCGAATTCATCAACGTATTCTTTTGTACGCTGTTCTCTGTTCGGGTCTTTCTTGAAGATGATGTTAGCTGCGCCTGCAGGTCCCATAACAGCGATTTCAGCGGTTGGCCAAGCGAATACCTGGTCAGCGCCCTGTTCACGGGAGCACATAGCGATGTAGGAACCGCCGTATGCTTTACGGAGGATCATGGTGATCTTCGGAACAGTAGCTTCGCAGTATGCGAACAGCATCTTAGCGCCGTGACGGATTACGCCAGCGTATTCCTGCTGTTTGCCAGGGAGGAAGCCTGGTACGTCAACGATGTTGACTACCGGAATGTTGAAGCAGTCGCAGAAACGGATGAAACGAGCAGATTTGTCGGATGCATTGTAGTCGAGGCAGCCTGCCATGAATGCCGGCTGGTTAGCAATGATACCAACGGTCTGGCCGTCGAAACGTGCGAAGCAGGTAATGATATTCTTTGCGAATTCTTTAGCTACATCGTAGTATTCGCCGTTATCTACAACAGATTTAATGACATCATACATGTTGTATGGTGCATTGGAGTTTTCTGGCATGATGGAATCGAGAGCCGGATCGGTTCTGGTGGGATCATCACCGGTTTCAACGATTGGAGCATCTTCCATGTTGTTGCTCGGCAGGAAGGAGAGCAGGTAACGAATCTGTTTAATGCAGTCTTCGTCGTTTTCGCAAGCGAACTGAGCTACACCGGAAGTACGGTTGTGGGTCATAGCGCCGCCGAGAGCTTCAGCGGTGATTTTTTCGCCGGTTACGGATTCAACTACTGCCGGGCCGGTCAGGAACATCTGGGATGTTTTCTTAACCATGTAAATGAAGTCGGTCAGAGCCGGGGAGTATACAGCGCCGCCTGCAGATGGTCCCATGATAGCGGAAATCTGCGGAATAACGCCGGATGCAATGGTGTTGCACCAGAAGATTTTACCATAGCCGCACAGTGCGTCTACAGCTTCCTGGATACGAGCTCCGCCGGAATCGTTCAGGCCTACGCATGGAGCACCAACTTTGAGTGCCAGTTCGTTTACGTGAACGATCTTTGCAGCGTGCATTTCGCCAAGGGAGCCGCCTTCTACGGTGAAGTCCTGAGCGAAAGCAAATACGAGTCTGCCTTCAACAGTGCCGTAGCCGGTTACAACGCCTTCGCCCGGGAGATCTTTCTTTTCCTGACCGAAGTTGTGGCAGCGGGATTTAACGAGGGCATTTACTTCTACGAAAGTGCCTTCATCAAACAGAAGAGCCAGTCTTTCGCGAGCGGACAGTTTGCCCTTTGCATGCTGTTTTTCAACTTTAGATTCCCCACCCATAGCCTCTACGTGTGCGAGGTTTTTGTGGAGAAGTTCAATTCTTTCTGCAACAGTTGCCATTCTTACACCTCCAAAAATTTTAGGGACCCCCGTAGGGGGGATGTCTTACCCCGATGGGTAAGACACTTGCCATCGATCAATTAAGCCTTGAAGGACGGGCCGCCTGGGCGTTCTGTCAGTTCAAGCAGCAGACCGGTGGTCTTTGGATGCAAGAATGCGATGTGACAGCCGCCAGCACCGATACGATATTTCTTATCGATGAGCGGTACTTCTTTAGCCTGCAGATCTTCGAGGCAAGCTACGATGTCGTCAACACGAAGTGCAACGTGCTGGAAGCCATTCTTGCCGCCGTTTGCTTTTTCAATGAAACGAGCGATCGGGCCGTCCGGAGTGGTGGAACCCAGGAATTCGAGTTCGCAAGCTTCGGTCTGAGCAGACGGTTTGAAGAAGCTGGTTGTTACATGCTGTTCTTCAACGGTTTCATCCGGAAGGGATGGTTCCATTCCGAGGATGTCTTTCATCTGCTGTTTAATAGCCTGAAGGTCTTTAACAGCAACGCCTACATGGTCGACACAAATTACTTTGAATGCCATAATAACTCCTCCTTTAAATTATTTGAATATTTTGCCTACAATGGAATCAACGACAGTGAACGGATCTGTCTTCCGTTCAAAGACCTGTTCCACGCAGTCACTAAATTCACCCGTCGAGGAAATGTTTTCCTCAATGTGACGGGAAATGCGATCGTGAATCATTTCAAGCATCTCGCATCTAGCCCGTTCGCGTCTTCTTTCTTCAAGGAGACCGGACTCTTCGAGATACTTGCGATGTTCGCCAAGGGAAGCTACTACTTCTGCTACGCCCTGATCTTTGTTCGCAATCGTTCTCTCAATCGGAGGACGCCAGTTCTGAGCTTCGCCCAGGTCAAGCATCATTTCGATTTCGACGTTCAAACGATCTGCGCCATCGCGATCACATTTGTTGATGCAGAATACATCACCAATTTCAAGGATACCTGCTTTAATAGCCTGAATATCGTCGCCTAGTCCAGGTACGAGCACAACAAGTGTCGTATCCGCATTTTTAACGATATCTACTTCTGATTGTCCTACGCCTACTGTTTCGATGAGAATAACATCGAGACCGAAAGCATCCATCAGTTTGACCGCATCTGCTGTCTTACGGGAAAGCCCGCCGAGACTGCCGCGTGTACCCATACTACGGATATAAACACCCTGATCCAATGTCAGGTCGTTCATTCTGATACGGTCGCCAAGGATGGCGCCGCCGGAGAATGGACTGGTAGGATCGATGGCTGCAATACCTACCGTCTTGCCCTGTTTGCGGAACTGCTTAATGAGGGCGTCCGACAGTGTGCTCTTACCCGCACCAGGCGCACCAGTAATACCGATGACCTGTGCACGTCCGGTATGGTGGTAGATCTCTTTCATGATCTCCTCGTAACCATCCCGTTCGTCTTCAACGATGGTAATTGCTCTCGCCAAGGCACGTCTGGATCCACCCCAAAAATCTTTCATAGAAAATTCCATGGATGCACCGCCTTTTCGAAGAGTAAATAATATAGTTGCAATGGGACTGAGTATCCTCCCAGCCCCATGCAGCTACACTTTAACTTTGAACTGTCAAGCTAATCAGTCAAGAGTTAAATTATTTTACGTTTTCTTTAATGAAGTCGATAACTTCTTTGGTTGGTGTGCCAGGGGTGAAGATAGCTTTTACGCCAGCTTCTTTCAGGCCTGGGATATCGGATGCAGGAATTACGCCGCCGCCGAGTACGAGAACGTCGCCCATTCCTTTTGCTTTCAGAGCTTCAACAACTTCCGGGAAGAGGGTGTTGTGAGCGCCGGAGAGCAGGGACAGAGCTACAACGTTAACGTCTTCTGCGTCTGCTGCTTCAACAATCTGAGCAACGGTCTGACGAAGACCGGTGTAGATTACTTCCATACCTGCATCGCGGAGTGCACGAGCAATAACTTTTGCGCCACGATCATGTCCATCAAGACCCGGTTTAGCTACCAGTACTCTGATACGTTTTTCTGCCATTGTAAATTACCTCCAGAAATATATGAGTAATATAATTATTCTCTTTTGTCAGGCTGCCCTAGTATTAGAGGGTGTTGTGCGGTTTGTATTCGCCGTAAACTTCACGCAGAACGCCGCAGATTTCGCCTTCGGTGCAGTATGCACGTACGCAGTCGAGGATGACTGGCATCAGGTTTACATGGTCTGGGCCTTCAGCCGGGGTTGCAGCTGCTTCTTTCAGTTTAGCGAGTTCTGCAGCAACCTTAGCCTGGTCACGGTTAGCTTTGTCTTCAGCGAGCTGAGCTTTCTTCTTAATACCAACGGAAGCGTCGATCTTCAGAAGGCCGGTAACCGGTGGTTCTTCCATGGTGAACTTGTTGACGCCAACGATGGTTCTTTCGCCGGATTCAACAGCCATCTGCCAAGCGTAAGCAGAGTCCTGGATTTCTTTCTGGATGTAGCCTTTATCAATAGCTTCTACAGCGCCGCCCATTTCATCGATCTTACGGATGTATTCTTTAGCTTCTGCTTCGATAGCGTTGGTCATAGCTTCTACATAGTAGGAGCCGCCGAGCGGATCGATTACGTCAGCCAGGCCGGATTCGTAAGCTACGATCTGCTGGGTACGCAGAGCGATGGTTACGGATTCAGTGGTCGGCAGAGCCAGAGCTTCGTCCTTGGAGTTGGTGTGCAGGGACTGGGTTCCGCCCATAACTGCTGCAGCGGTCTGGAGAGCAACACGGATGATGTTGTTGTTCGGCTGCTGAGCGGTCAGCATGGAACCAGCGGTCTGGGTGTGGAAACGGAGTTTCAGAGATTTGGAGCTTTCTGCATGGAATCTTTCCTTCAGAATGGTAGCCCACAGACGACGGGAAGCGCGGAATTTAGCAACTTCTTCGAGTACGTTGTTGTGTGCATTCCAGAAGAAGGACAGACGGCCTGCGAATTCATCGATCTTCATGCCAGCTTTCAGAGCTGCTTCGATGTATGCGATACCATCAGCGATGGTGAAAGCGATTTCCTGAGCAGCGGTGGAGCCTGCTTCACGGATGTGGTAGCCGGAGATGGAGATGGTGTTCCATTTCGGTACGAATTCGGAGCAGTATTCGAAGATATCGGTGATCAGACGCATGGACGGTTTAACCGGGAAAATGTAGGTGCCGCGTGCTGCGTATTCTTTCAGAATATCGTTCTGAATGGTGCCGCGCAGTGCAGATGCAGGAACGCCCTGTTTTTCTGCTACAGCGATGTACATAGCCAGCAGTACGGAAGCCGGTGCGTTGATGGTCATGGAGGTGGAAACCTGGCCGAGGTTGATTCCGTCGAACAGTCTTTCCATATCGTACAGGGAGTCGATAGCTACGCCTACTTTACCAACTTCGCCTTCGGACATCTTGTCGTCGGAGTCGTAACCGATCTGGGTTGGCAGGTCGAATGCGCAGGACAGGCCGGTGCCGCCGTTAGCGATCAGGTATTTGTAACGTTTGTTGGATTCTTCAGCAGTGGAGAAGCCAGCGTACATACGCATGGTCCAGAGTTTGCCGCGATACATGGTCGGCTGTACGCCACGGGTGTATGGATATTCGCCCGGGAAACCGAGGTCTCTTTCATAGTCGAAACCTTCGAGATCGAGTGGGGTGTACAGGTTCTTGTGTTTCAGACCAACTCTTTCCGGATGTTTTGCACACTGTGCTTCATAGCCTGCGTTGTAGGCATCAAGTTTAGCTTTCAGGGATTCGTTAGACATGAGTTCATCTTCCTCCTAAAAAAGTAAGTATAAAAAGTGCAGGAAGCGTTTTCCTTTGTTTTCGGTGGCCGCGACTTTGTGATCTTCTTACCACTTACCTGGGAATTCTCTTCCAGTGAGGATCTGACAAAGCCCTTCCCTGCCGCAGTGCTCATTCGAGTCTTCTTGCAGCAGGTGGTGGGACTCTTGCAGACCCATGTATCGGACACTGCCTTTCGGCAGGTATCACCATAGGTTATTATACAGTATTTGGACTATTTGTAAAGCATTAGCCCTGTTCTTTGAAATTTTAAATTATTTCTTGAACAGCATGGAGCCGGTTTCAGCCAGGCTCTGATGGAATGCGTAAGCTTCGCCCAGGAGATGTGGGGTCTGGCTGTTGCCGCAAGCTGCGCATGCTCTTTCGAAGTAATCCATGAGCTGATCTCTGTAGGTCGGGTGAGCAACGTTGTTGATGATGAGTTTTGCTCTTTCTTTCGGGGACAGGCCGCGAACGTCAGCAACGCCCTGTTCAGAGATGAATACGTGGGTGTCGTGTTCGGTGTGGTCTACGTGGGAGCACATCGGAACGACTGCGGAGATAGCGCCGCCTTTTGCGGTGCTGTGGCAGAAGAAGCAGGACAGGAAGCCGTTACGAGCGAAGTCGCCGGAGCCGCCGATGCCGTTCATCAGTTTGGTGCCGCTTACGTGGGTGGAGTTTACGTGGCCGTAGATATCCATTTCGAGAGCGGTGTTCATAGCGATAACGCCGAGACGACGAGCTACTTCAGCGTTGTTGGAGATTTCCTGCGGACGCAGAATGATCTTCTTGCTGTATACGTCGATGTTGTCATAGAAACGTTTCAGTCCGTCCGGGGATGGGGACAGGGAGGTACCGGAGATCATGTCGATCTTATCGCGGTCGATCAGGTCGAACATACCATCCTGGATAACTTCGGTGTAAACGGTGAGGTTCTTGAAGTCGGATTCAACGAGGCCATGGATAACTGCGTTTGCAACGTTGCCTACGCCGGACTGCAGCGGGAGCAGGTTTTCCGGAAGTCTGCCATGTTTAACTTCGTTTTTCAGGAAGTCGATCAGGTTGTTGCCCATAGCTTCTGCGTCGTCATCGAGCGGAGCCAGTGCACGGGTAACGTCTGGCATGTCGCATGGAACGATAGCAACGATCTTGGACGGATCGCAGGAGATGTATGGGGTGCCTACGCGGTCGCCGGTCTTGGTGATCGGGATCGGTTCACAGTGCGGCGGGTTTTTACGCATGTAGATATCAGCCATGCCAGCGAGTGCTACCGGCTGGGTGGTGTTGACTTCTACGATGATTTTCTTTGCGGTATCAGCGAATACCGGGGAGTTGCCGATTGCGGTGGTCGGGTAGAGTTCGCCGTTCGGTCCGATTTTGCAGACTTCGATAACTGCGAAGTCCGGGCCGGTTACTCTTTCGCCTTTAGCGTTGGTGAAGAAGCCAGCGCGGATCTGCTGTGCTACGTGAGACAGATGAATGTCGAAGTAGGTGATGTCGCCGCTGTTGATGGCTTTTCTCAGGTTGCCGTTGGTCTGGTATGGCATACGAAGTCTCATGCCGTTTACAGCTACCAGTTCACCATCGATCTGGGTACCGGTGGAAGCACCAGCCCATACGTCTACCTGGAATGGTGTTTCTTTCATACGTTCAGCGAGTTCGTGCATGGTGATTTTCGGATAGCCGCATGGGGTGAATCCGGAGATACCAAGGATGTCGCCTGGCTGAATCATAGCTGCTGCAGTTTTAGCGTCGCAAATCTTTGCTTTCAGGTCTGCACATTCAATTCTGCTAAGGAATTCGCTATCATTGGTGTCGATCATTACTATCATCCTCCCAAAAAATAAAAAATATCAAAAGTCCGGAGCGTACTGAAATTCGCCTTAGGCCCGGAGCTTTTTGCCTCAGAAAAAAACACAGTCTTCCGCTAATAAGTTTGAGATAAAAAAGAGAAGTTTATCTGTATCGTATATGACCGCATCTGTGGCTCTCATATCATCAGAAAAACTCCTCCTCCAAAATCATCGTATGGACCGACTGTATTCATGACTTTCTCAGTCATCAAAAGTATTATAACACAAATTTCCCGATTGTATCGTAAAATTTATGTACTTTGTTTCTAAAATTCTATTGGGTACATTATAAATAATTCCTATTAGACAAAATGGCGAACCTGTGACTCAGGGTCAGGAAATCAATAATCAGTAATCAGTAATCAGTAGTCAGTAGTCAGTAGTCAGTAGTCAGTAGTCAGTAGTCAGTAGTCAGTA
>CAVHZP010000021.1:0-16299 GCA_963640485.1 bacterium
TTGTATTCCACTTTCTTTTCTTCGAAATAGTTTCTGCCATAGGAATCGATGGAGACGATAAGGGGGCCGAATTCTTTCACATGGGAGTGCCACAGGGTTTCGGGCATGCCGAGATCTTTCCACTGGGCTTCCACGATTTCTTCTACTTCTGTGGCTGCCACGACTGCATTGCCGGCGGGGAATACGCAGTGGATCGCGCCGAATTCTTTGCAGGCTCTCTGGGTATTTTCCTTCATGCCGCCTTTACCGAGGATCACGCGGACGCCGGTTTTCTTTACAAATTCGTATTCGAATTTTTCCATGCGCATGGACGTGGTGGGGCCTACGGAAACCATTTCGTAGGTGCCGTCTTCATGGGGACGAATGATGGGGCCTGCATGGAGGATGGCCATATTTCTGATATCCACCGGGATTTCTCTGCCTTCCTCCACCACGCGGCGGTGCGCTACGTCGCGGCAGGTGGTGAGGTCGCCGGTGAGGTACACGATGTCACCGATGTGAATGTCTTTCAGGTCTTCTCTGGAAATAGGAGTCACCAAAATTTTCTTATCTTCTTTTACTACGACTGCCATGATGATTCTCCTCTCTTATTTCTTCTCTTCGTAAACAAAAGTGCTGTGGGTATCGGTGGTGAAGTGGAGGTCTTTGTCAAATACGATGTGGCCTCTTCTGTGGCTCCAGCAGCCTACGTTCACCGCAACGCCGATGACGGACGGATGGCGCGCTGTATTTTCTACATTGACGCCCATGACGGAGTAGTGACCGCCCATGCCCTGGGGTCCCAGGCCCAGTGCATTGATGCCGTCTTCCAGGAGCACTTCCATCTTGTGAGCGTTCGCATTTTCATTGACGCTGCCGATGGGGCGCATCAGAGCTTTCTTGGAATTCCAAGCCGCCGTCTCCACCGACGTGCCGACGCCGACACCGACCAGAAGTGGCGGGCAGGCGTTGAGGCCGTAGGACGTCATGCGGTCCATCACGAATTTCACGACCCCTTCATAGCCTTCGCCGGGCATCAGCACCGTAGCGCAGCCCGGGAGCGAGCAACCGCCGCCGGAGAGATAGGTGTAAATCTCGCAGCCGTCATAGTCGGGGATCATGTCCCACCAAATGGTCGGCGTGCCTTTGCCTACGTTCTTGCCGGTATTGTATTCATCGAAAGTCTGCACCGAATTGTGACGCAGCGGCGTATCAAAAGTGGCTTTGATGACTGCTTCGCGGAGCAGCGTCTCCATGTGGTCGATGTAAGGGAACTTCGTCCCGCAACGTACCCAGAACTGCGGCACCCCGGTATCCTGGCAAGACGGGCGCTGCAATTTTTCCGCCAGCATCTGGTTTCTGAACATGGTGCGATAAATTACCTTCGCCATGGGGCTGTCTTCCTTGTCCCGCAGATCTTCCAGCTTTGCAATCACATCATCCGGCAGTTTGATTGCCGTGTGGCCCAGAAATTTGGCAACTACATCTGTTAATTTTTCTACTCCCTTTTCCATTTCCATTTCCTTTACCTCCTTGAAATACCTTTCATGACTTCGTACGGGGAGAGTCATTTCTTCGTTGTCTGTATTATATGCCTCTACCAGTCATAAGTATATTTCACATTATTGACGGCGGTATAGGAAATGGCTATACTGTGAGTAGTAAAAATAGAACTTTGGAGCTTAAGGGATAGGGGATAAGGGATAAGGCGCGTTTGGCTGCTGCCTCATGCAAGCTCTCTTCAGGGAAGAGGGCTTGGAGAAAACCATCCCCCGCCCTTCCGGAGGAAGGAGGGTCACATTGCGGTAAATGCGCCTTATCCCTTATCCCCTATCCCTTATCCCTAAACCACCAGCGAAAGAAAGGAGCCCCATCCCATGACCCTCTCCCAACTCGAATACTTCTGCGCCGTGTGCCGCTACCACAGCATCACCCGCGCCGCCGAGGCACTCTTTGTGTCCCAGCCCACCATTTCCACCGCCATCAAGGATCTGGAAAATGAATTTCATATTTCCCTCTTCGTCCACAGCCGGAACCGCATCCGCCTCACCGAAGACGGCGCCGCCTTTTACCACAGAGCCGAGGAACTCTTGAAACGCACCCACGACCTGTACAACGAATTCAGCCGCGTCCCCGACACCATCCGCCCCATCAAGATCGGCATCCCGCCCATCCTCTCCACCGTCTTCCTTCCCGCCCTGTCCGAAGAATTTGAGCGGACCTACCACATCCCCATCGAACTCTCCGAGTGCGCCTCCCACCGCGCCGCCGAGCTGGTGGAAGACGAAGAGCTGGACATCCTCCTGGGAAATCTGGACATCTACAACCTGGAGAAATACAACTACCACGTGATCCTGGAAGACGAGTATGTGTACTGTATTTCCAAAAGCCACCCCCTCGCGGCTCTCCCCGCCGTCACCCTTCCCATGCTGCAAAACGAAAACCTCATGCTCTTCCACAAAGACTCCGTGCAAGTCACCACCATCGAGACCGCCTTCCGCGCCCTTGGCCTCACGCCGAAAATCAAATACTACATGAGCCAGCTCACCACCATGATGAACTATCTGGAAACAGGAAATACCGGCGCCTTCCTCTACCGCTCCATCCCCATCGACGAGAGCCGCCTCACACGCCTGGCCATCGAGCCCCGTATGACCGCCAAACTCGGCATCCTATGGAAAAAAGGCACCTTCCTCTCCCATGGGCTGGAGCAATTTATCCAATTTGTGAAGGAAAAGAAAGGGATAGGGGACAAGGGATAAGGCGGGCTAGTGCCACGCCCGCCAGTGCAAACATATCGCTGCAGCTCCTGGCTTCTGGCTGCTGGCTACTAGTCGGCCAGAGACCAGACTCACCAAACGCAAAGAGCGTCCCGCAATTAACGGTTAGTAAGAAAATTCTCACTTCCGCTAATTGCGGAACGCTCTTTGTAGTTGCCACCTTGTTTCTCTAGCCAGCTAGAAGCCAGAAGCTAGCAGCTAGGAGCAGCAGCGACATGTTCGCACCAGCCTTACCACTCTCCCACAAGGAAGTCTCTCACATTCCTGTGCCGTATGCCGTCCTCGCTGCGGTCCAGTTCGTCCATGGACACCACATACTTGGGGAAATTGTCGGGGATTTTCTTCAGCACATCAAATTCCCGGCGCACGGTGTCCTCCGAGGCCAGGAGGTAGGTCACCTGCACGTAGATTTTCTCCTCGCCCTTGGCGCCGATGAAATCGATTTCCTGATCCTGGTACTTCCCTACAGTCACCGTGTAGCCCCGCCGGAGCATCTCGAGGCACACCATATTTTCCAGCACCTGGTCGATGTCTCTCGTATTTCTTCCATACACCGCTTCCCGAAGCCCGTGGTCTGCCACGTACAGCTTCTCATTGACCGCCAGAATTTTCTTGCCGATCAAATCCTCCCGGGGAATCCGGTAGAGCAGAAAAGCATGCTCCGTGGCCTTCACATAATTCAGTATGGTTTCGTAAGACGCATTTCGCTTCTCGCTTTTGAAATATTTCACGATGCTATTGGTGCTGAAAGGATGCCCCACATTGGCCAGCAGGTACAGAATGATGCGCTCCAGCAAATCCACGTCGCGTATCGCATTCCGGCCGATCACATCTTTCAGAATCACCGAATTGTACACATCCCGCAGGTACTGCAGCGACGCCTCGCGGTTCTGCTGCAAGTTCGACAGGAACGGCATGCCCCCCAAGAGCAAATAGTCCTGGAACGCTGCCGCGGGAGAGGTGTAAAGCCCCGACGCCTTTCGCATGGCGGTAAATTCAGCGAAGGAAAAGGGATACACCACAAACTCCACATACCGCCCCGCCAGGTACGTGGCCAACTCACCAGACAGCAGCTTCGCATTGGAGCCGGTGATGTAAATATCGCAATCGTAGTCCAGCCGCAAAGAATTGATGCAGCGCTGCCAATCCTTCACTTCCTGTATCTCGTCGAAGAAGAAATACCACTTCCCCTTCCCACCTGCTGTGCGCCGCTGGATTTCCTGATGGAGCGCCAAGGCATCGCAAAAAGGCGCGTTGGACAGCTGCTCGAAATTGAACGCCACCATCTGCGCCCGGGATACTCCTTGCTTCTCCAGCTCCTCCTGGATCAGCATCAGCAGCACCGACTTCCCGGCACGGCGAATCCCCGTCAATACCTTGATCACATCCCGCCCAATGAATGGGCGGATTTTTTGCATATATAATTCTCGCTCGATCATCATCCCGCCTCCTTTTTCTCTCATTATAAGTGAAAAAAATAAGGAAATCCAGAAAAGTTTCGATTATACTCTAAACTTTTCTGGATTTCCTTTATTCTTTCGATTATAAGTGAGAAGAAATGCTATCGATTTAGTAATCAGTAATCAGTGGTCAGTAATCAGGACGCATTTCTCGCTACAGTCAAACGCGCCCTGACCACTAACTACTGATTACTGATCACTAAACCTCTACCGTCATTTCGAAAACTTCCCTCCTACACTCCATGCCTGTCCCACTGCCTCGCCCAAAGGAAGGTACGCATGCGCAACGGCGTCAAAGGTGATGGGGCAGAGCTTCTTCGCATCCACTTTGCCATCTGTCAAAATGGAATCATCGGCCAGGATATTGACGATGTCTCCCACGAAATGGAAATCTTCGCCCACCTGGGTGACTTTGGACACTTTACACTCGAAAGTCAGCGGGTATTCCTGAATCACCGGCGCAGAAACGTGGGCGCTCTTTTCTGCGTGGAAACCCACTTTCTCAATTTTTCCCGGTTTCATCTTTTCGCTCACCATGCCGAAGTAGTCCGACTCTGCCATGGTAGCCACCGTGGCTACGCTGACAGTGAAAGCGCCACTTTCGCGGATATTGTCCGTGGTCTGGTGCCGATGGTCCAGCATGAAGCCGATTTGGTTTGTATCATAGATTCCGCCCCAGGCCGCCACCATGGCATCGGCGTTGCCGTCCTTGTCGTAGGAAGCAATCACCAGCACCGGCTGGGGATAGAGGATGGAGGCGGGGGTTAAGTTCTTTTTCATAGTTGACTCCTTTGCTAAAAGGCTTGGCTAGTGCTGCTACCACCAGATGCACATATCGCTGCGGCTCCTAGCTGCAGCGACATGTTCGCACTGGCGCAGGCAACACCAGCGAGCCTTATCTCTTCACAGTCTTCTTCAGATTCTTCACGAACCGTTCTACGATGCGTTCGTAAACGCCCTGGGGATTGTCTTCGCTGCCTCGTTCTCTGGCGTCCTCGCTGGACGCAATCAGCTGGCCGCTGTCTCGATCGAACCATTCGAAGGACACGGTCACTTCGCAGTAGGGCACCCACTGGTCGGGAATGTATTCCGGATAGGTTTCTGTGTGATAGCTGTCGTGCCACACGCCATCCTTATCTCTCCAGCTATCTTTCACCTGCCGGGAGCGCCATTCTGTGTGGCCGGGGATCAGGTAGCTATCCACGTTCCATCGGGTGAGGCGGGGGAGAATGTACACTTCCGCGCCGGAGTCCAAAGCTGCAGATACCAGCGGATCCTCATAGGCTCTATAGTCCTCTTCCGATGCCTTAGGGGCCTTGGGTGAATAGAGCTTCGCCGGCGCGCCAAAGCCGGATGTCAAAGACAAAGTCTGTGGAAGGGAAAGCTTGGACACTTTGTTATCCAGGATTGCTTTCACCTTCTGCTCCTTCACCATGGGCAGCGATACATCCCGCGTATCCATTTCTCCCACATAAATCGTTTTCACTTTCGCAAAAGGATAGGCCGAGCTCTCCCAGGAAGTAAATTCTGCCGCTGCCATGGTGCAAGCAGAAATCCATGCGCCGGTCACAAGAGCGGCTACACTATACCATTTCATAATTGCCTCCTTACAAAACATCGGGGGATTTTGTATTTCTATTATCTATTATACTATGACTATTTCTATTTCCAAATAACTCGCACGAAAAAAGCTCTTCGCCAAATGCATAGCGAAGAGCTTTTCTATTTCCTTATTTGTGATTTCCATACAGGTCGTAGGACACGGCCTGTGGATCGTAGCGGTTCATTTTCACCGGGCGCTTGTCAGCGTAGCCGATGGCGATGATGCAGAAGGGATCCAGGTCTGTGGAAATGTCGAGGATGTGGCAGAGGTGGATTTTTCTGTCTCTGTAGGGATAGACCTGCATCCACAGGGTGGAGAGGCCGAGGTGCTCGGCTTCGATCAGAATGTTCTGCGCGGCAGCGGAGCAGTCGAAAGTCCATTCGTCGGGGAAGCTGATGCCGTCTTTCTTGCCTACGATGACGATAGCAGCCGATGCTTTGCGCGCCGGGCCGGCGATGATGCTGTTGTGGGAAATGGCTTTCACCAAGTCTTCTCTGGTGACGATGATGAAGTCGCGGGATTTCTGATTTCCTACGGCCCGAGCCTGCATGCCTGCTTTCACCAGGGTCAAGAGCTGTTCGTCCGGTACAGGGGTCAGTTCTTTGAAATAGCGACAAGTGCCACGATTGAAAATTTCGTCCATGGTCTCTCCTCCTTGAAAGAATACAGTAATTATTATTGTTTTACTTTTCTTTATTGTACCATAGCGAGGGCTTTCGCGTGTATTGAAAGTGCTTATATAGCGCGCAAAAAAAGAACCGCAACGAGTGCGGTTCTTTTTTGTATCAGATGGATTTTCTGGTCGCATTGATACGGGTGATGGCACGCATCAGCGCGTATCTTGCGCGGTCCATGTCTATATCAGCGTCCTTGGATGCCAATCTGGTTTCAGCACGTTTCTTTGCTGCTTCAGCGCGGGCTACGTCGATGGATTCTGCCAGTTCGGCGAGAGGAGCCACTACGTTTACCTGGTTGTGAGCGTTTTCAAGGAAACCGCCGAATACGGCAACTCTTGTTTCGTCTGCGCCTTTCTTAATGCGTACTACGCACATGGTAAGAGCAGCGGCAAGAGGCAGATGGCCTTTCTGTACTGCGAATTCGCCATCTTCTGCGCGGGCAACCACCATGTCCACGTCGTCCGCTTTGAAAATCGGACCGTCCGGACTGATGACTTCCACGTGCATGGATTTAGTAAGGGTATCAGCCATGGCTTATTCCCCTTTCTTCATCTTTTCAGCCTTTTCGATTGCTTCATCAATTGTGCCGACCATGTAGAATGCACCTTCAGGCATATCATCGTGCTGGCCTGCAAGGATTTCCTTGAAGCCTCTGATGGTTTCCTTCAGCGGTACATATCGACCTGGGGAGCCTGTGAACTGTTCAGCTACGAAGAACGGCTGAGACAGGAATCTCTGAATCTTTCTTGCACGAGCAACGATAACTTTGTCGTCGTCGGAAAGTTCTTCCATACCGAGGATGGCGATGATGTCCTGCAGTTCTTTGTAGCGCTGCAGAATAGCCTGTACGCCGCGGGCTACTTCGTAGTGTTCTTCACCAAGTACGTTTGGATCGAGGATACGGGAAGTGGAGTCCAGCGGGTCAACGGCCGGGTAAATGCCCAGTTCGGCAATGGAACGGTTCAATACGGTGGTAGCGTCCAGGTGGGTGAATACGCCAGCTGGAGCCGGGTCGGTGAGGTCATCGGCCGGTACGTATACAGCCTGGATAGAGGTGATGGAACCGGTCTTGGTGGAAGTGATTCGTTCCTGCAGTTCGCCGATGTCGGTAGCCAGGGTTGGCTGGTAACCTACGGCGGATGGCATACGGCCGAGCAGTGCGGATACTTCGGAACCTGCCTGTACGAAACGGAAAATGTTGTCTACGAAGAGCAGTACGTCCTGACCCTGTTTATCACGGAAGTATTCAGCCATGGTCAGACCTGTGAGGGCTACTCTCATACGAGCTCCCGGAGGTTCGTTCATCTGGCCGTATACCAGTGCTACTTTGTTCAGTACGCCGGATTCCTTCATTTCGCCCCAAAGGTCGTTGCCTTCACGGGTACGTTCGCCTACGCCGCAGAATACGGAGCAGCCGTCGTGTTCGGTTGCTACGTTGTGGATCAGTTCCTGAATCAGGACTGTCTTACCTACGCCTGCGCCGCCGAACAGACCGATTTTACCGCCTTTTGCGTATGGGCAGATCAGGTCTACGACTTTGATGCCGGTTTCGAAAATTTCAGCTGCCGGGGACTGGTCTTTGAAGGCCGGTGCCTGGCGGTGAATAGGCCAGTAGTCGGATGCCGGCACTTTTGTCGGATCGTTATCTACTGTCTGTCCGAGAACGTTGAAAATACGTCCAAGGCAGCCGTCGCCTACCGGTGCTGCGATTGCACGGCCGGTGTCGACTGCTTTCATTCCACGTACCATGCCATCTGTGGAGCTCATTGCAACGGCGCGGACTACGCCATCGCCAAGGTGCTGCATGGTTTCACAGATAACATCAACAGGAACGCCGGATTTATCATCTTTAACATGGATTGCGTTATAGATAGCAGGAAGTTCTTTGTCGTCATCGAATGCAATATCTACGACTGCGCCGATGATCTGGACAACTTTACCTACCTGCATCTCCTGTTCATTTGCCATGAAGAAGCATTCCTCCTTAAGTTCTTATGCAGGGTATTATTCAAGCGCAGCTGCGCCGCCGACGATTTCGGAAATTTCGTTGGTGACCTGGGCCTGACGTGCTTTGTTGTAAGTCAGGTTGAGGTCGGCGATTCTTTCGGTTGCGTTGTCGGTTGCAGCAGACATTGCTGCCATTCGGCTGCCCAGTTCGGAAGCAGCAGACTGGAGCATAGCGTTGTATACCTGCACCTGTACATATTCAGGGAGCAGCTTGGAGAGGACGGAACCTGCATCCGGCAGGAAGATGTATTCATCATCTACCGATGGTTCTGCCTGGGCTGCGCCTTCTGCTTCTGCCGTGGGTGCTTCTACAGGAAGTAATTTCTGTACTTTCACCTGCTGGCGGAGAGCAGTGATGAATTTGGTGTAAATGATATAAACTTCATCGACTTCTTCTTTGGAGAAGTATTCCACCATTTCTTTGGCAAGATCGATGGAATCCTGAGCCGACGGTTTATCAGAAAAGCCGAAATGATAGGCATCGAGGTCATAGCCGCGGAATTTCAGGTAGTTTCTACCCTGTTTGCCGCACACGTAAAGTGCATACTCTGACCGGTCCTTTCCGGAGATTTCGCTTATGGTCTGCTTCATAACATTGGAGTTATAAGCACCGGCAAGGCCTTTATCTGCACTGATGATGAGATAGCCGACCTTTTTCACTTTGCCAGTTCTGAAGAGCGGGCTGGTGAAGCCGGGTGTTACCGAAGAAGCACGGCGCAGAAGCTCTCCGATTTTTTCAGCATAGGGACGGGAGCCGTTTGCTTTTTCTTCTGCTTTGCGCAGACGAGCTGCGGCTACCATCTTCATTGCTTTTGTGATCTGCTGGATGTTGGTGACAGATTTAATGCGCCCTTTTATATCACGCGTACTTTCCAATCAGATCACCCCTTTACCGTTTCAGACTTTGTTGCGTTGTAGCGTTCTTTGAATTCAACGATAGCAGCCTTGAGTCTTTCTTCGTTTTCATCGGTCAGCTTCTTAGCCTTAACGATGTCTTCGCCGATTTCCGGATGGTTGCTATGGAGATACTGGAGAACCTGGTGTTCGAAGTCTACAACGTCTTTGACTTCTACATCATCGAGGTATCCGTTTACAGCTACGTAGATAGCCTGTACCTGGTCTTCGACCGGATACGGGGAGTACTGCGGCTGTTTCAGGATTTCGGTGGTTCTCTGGCCACGGTCGATCTGTGCTTTGGTAGCAGCGTCGAGGTCGGAGCCGAACTGAGCAAAAGCTGCGAGTTCGCGGAACTGAGCCAGGTCCAGACGCAGGGTACCTGCGACCTGTTTCATAGCTTTGATCTGCGCGGAGCCGCCTACACGGGATACGGAGAGGCCTACGTTGATTGCCGGACGGATACCGGAGTAGAAGAGTGCGGTTTCCAGATAGATCTGGCCGTCGGTAATGGAAATAACGTTGGTCGGAATGTATGCACCTACGTCGCCTGCCAGGGTTTCGATGATCGGAAGAGCGGTGATAGAGCCGCCGCCGAGTTCTTTAGAAAGACGGGCAGCACGTTCCAGCAGTCTGGAGTGCAGGTAGAATACGTCGCCCGGGTATGCTTCACGTCCTGGTGGACGGCGGAGCAGCAGGGACATTGCGCGGTATGCTACAGCGTGCTTGGACAGGTCATCATAAATGATGAGGACGTCTTTGCCCTGATGCATGAAGTATTCAGCGATGGAGACACCGGAGTATGGTGCCAGGTACTGCATCGGGGAACCTTCGGATGCGCCTGCATGGACGATGATGGAGTAATCCATAGCGCCAGCCTGTTTCAGTTTTTCGTATACACGAACAACGTTGGAGTTCTTCTGGCCGATGGATACATAAATACAAATAACGTTCTGACCTTTCTGGTTCAGAATGGTATCGATACCTACAGCAGTTTTGCCGGTACCACGGTCGCCGATGATCAGTTCGCGCTGACCGCGGCCGATCGGAACCATGGAGTCGATACATTTCAGACCAGTCTGCAGCGGTACATTTACTGGCTGTCTGTCAGCAATGCCCGGTGCCTTAATTTCAATGTCGCGGAATTCGGAGGTCTTAATTTCGCCTTTGCCATCGATTGCCTGGCCCAGTGCGTTGACTACGCGTCCTACGACGCCGTCGCCTACCGGTACCTGCATCAGGCGGCCAGTTCTTTTAACAGTGTCGCCTTCTTTAATGGTTTCAGCGTGGCCCAGAAGAACGGCACCTACGTTGCTTTCTTCCAGGTTAAGAGCCATGCCATATACGCCGTTCGGCAGTTCAAGCAGTTCGCCGGCCATGCAGTTTTCAAGGCCATAGATATGCGCAATGCCGTCGCCGACTTCAAGAACCGTACCTACTTCATCGACATTGAGGTCTACTTTGTAGTTTTCAATCTGTTTTTTAATGACAGATGTAATTTCATCTGAACTGATTTTCATTTCCTAGAAGTCACCTCAATCTCTTTGCATCATAATAGCTTTCAGTGTCTGCAGCTGTCTGGCTACGGACCCATCGATCAGGCGGTCGCCCACTTGAACGGTGAAGCCGCCAATCAGTGCTGTGTCCACTTTCTGCTTTACGAGAATTTTCTTCCCGGTCATTTCAGAGAGTTTCGCTTTCAATGCTTCCACCTGGGCTTTGGTCATCGGAAGAGCGGATGTAACGATGGCTTCTTCGATACCCATGCCGTGATGTGCCAGGGTAGTGTAAACGTCTACCATAGCCGGGAAGTCGGTGATGCGGTCTCTGTCGATTACGACATAGCAGAACTGCAGAACAACAGGCTGAACCTTATCTGCAAATAATTTATTAATCGTATCTTTCTTGACACCCTTTGCAAGCAGAGGATGGAAAAGAAGCTCCTTCAGTTCGCCGTGTTCTTTGATAGCATCAGCGATCAGGCGGAGGTCTTCTTCTGTTTTTTCCAAGCTGTTTTGTTCAGTAGCAATTTCATAGATGGCGCGACCGTATTTCTTTGCAAGGATTACGTTCTTATCCATGATTATTTACCTGCTTTTTTAGCATCCAGCTTAGCGATGCTTTCTGCGATGAGCCGGTCGTTTGCATCCGGCGTCATGTTTTTGCTGATGATCTTAGCCGCAATATCGCAGGAAAGGATGGCTACCTGAGCCTTCAGATCTTCCAGAGCATCCTTGCGTTCTCTTTCAATCTGCTGGCTTGCCTGTTCCTTAGTCTTTGCGATAGCTTCATGGGCTTCATCAATCTGTGCCTGCGCCTGCACCTTAGCTTCTTTGACTGCTTTGTCCACAATTTCCTGGGCTTTGGTCTGCGCTTCGCGGAGAGCCACTTCATAGCTTTCTTTCAGCTGTGCAGCGTCTTCTTTGGATTTAGCAGCATTGTCCAGGTCGTTTTTAATACGGTTTTTGCGGTCATCCAGTACTTTCAGTACCGGCTTGTAGCAGAAATGGCCAAGAATAGCACAGAGAATGACAAAGTTGAGAATCTGAATCAGCAGTGTACCATTTACGTCTACCAATTCGCTACCTCCTTAGTCAATATTTCTCTAAATTACGTTCAGGAAATATTATTTCAGGAATGGGTTAGCGAATACGAGAACCAGAGCGATAACGACAGCGATAATCGGAATAGATTCGATAAGGCCGATAGCAACGAGCATGTTGGTGAAGAGTTTGCCTGCCATTTCCGGCTGACGGGTCATACCTTCAAGAGCTTTAGCAGCAGCGTTGGAGTCGCCGAATGCAGCTGCGATAGAAGCGAAAGCAGCGATAAGGCCTGCTGCAATCAGGGAATACTGTGCTACGATTGTCTGATCCATAATGATAATTCCTCCTAGAGAATTGTAAAAATTTTTAGCGCTGCCCCGTGATCAGGGGAGGCAGGCCATTCGATATTGCCGTTTGGACGGACGGTGCCGTTTCCGTTTATTAGGCGGCGGTGCCGCTTCACCGGCTGTGACTTAGTCGACACTTTCTTTGAGATATACAGAAGTCAGGGTGGTGAAAATGTATGCCTGAACCAGGCCGATAAACAAAGATACGGCGATCCAGATCATAGGTACGAACCATGGGCAGAGGAAATACAGGACTTCCAGCAGAATTTCACCGGCCAGGATGTTGCCGAATAGACGCATTGCCAGCGTAATCGGTTTTGCCAATTCTTCGATCAGATTCATAACTGCGAAGACCGGGAATGGTTTGAAGAAGTGTCCAAGCCAATGACCCACGCCTTTGCACTTAATGAAATAGAAGTGCGTGATCAAAGAGCAAGCAATAGACAAGCCCAGTGTGGTATTCACGTCATTCGTCGGGGACGCGGTCAGGTGTTCCGTCGGCAGAAGGCCGATCTGGTTGGCCGTGAAGATGAAGAGGAACAGTGTCAGAAGGACGGTCGCTACCGTGCGGTATTTCGGACCTACATTGCTCTCGAACTGGGAACAAAGACCTTCGATCACCATCTCAATCACATTCTGCCATCCACCCGGGATCAGTGCTCTGCCTCTGGTAGCTGCGAATACGGCGATGAAAACGATGATGGCGGTAAGCCATGTAGTATGAAGTGTATCCATATTCACAGACATGCCAAAGAGCTGCTCTACAACATGTGTACCCGTATGAAGATGCATAATCTCACCCCCTCTCTCTTACAAGGATATCAAGAAAAGCCTATTCCTTAATTAAACCGACCAACCGCTCCCCGAGAGTTGCGGCGGGCAGTGTAAGTAAGCCACCTAAAAAGGCAAGAATGTCCAGCGGCGTAAAGATGACCGCCACGCAAGAAAGGATTTCCAGGACGAAGCGCAGCATGGTGAATCCCACCAGCCGGCGTCCGACGAATTCCACTTCTCTCTTTGCCTTTTCCCACTGCTTGAATTTCAGCAGTAAAAACTTGAAAAAAAAGATATGAAACAGGCTGCCTAATCCCCAGGCCACCCCATAGGGCCAGCCTTTCCAAAGAAACAGAATCACTGCTCCAAGAACGGCGAGGACCCACAGGTACTTCACCATCTTCTCGGCGTAATGAGGAAAAGTTAAGTCGAAGTTCATATCATTTCTTACCTAAAATTTGTTTAATTACAGAGTAAAGTCCGCTGGCGGCGCCCAGGATGGAAAGACATATCATTCCCCAGGGATCGGTGCCGAGATACTCATCGGCGCGGATGCCCATCCAAAGGCCCAGCCCAACAGAAACAAGAATGGTCATGCCGGCTCCGGAGGCGACGGCGATGCTGCGAAGCGGATTCCAATCATCCGCCGGCTTCTTCCCCTTATTTTCCATTCTTTTTTACCATTTATTTTGAAATCAGGCACGCCAAAAAAGTTAAACGCGCAAATTCACCACTACATTATAGCATAGGACCTTTTACTTGGCTATAAATTTAGTAGGTTTTTTATCACTTATTCCTTCAATATATAAAAGGGCGTCAGCGATGCGTTCGGCGGAATGACCGTCGCCGTAGGGATTTACGGCTTCTGCCATCGCTTTGTATTCTTTTTCGTCGGTCAGAAGTTTGTAGGCGGTCTGGAAAATTTTTTCTTCGTCTGTGCCCACCAGCTTCACGGTGCCCGCTTCCACAGCTTCCGGACGCTCGGTGGTGTCGCGGAGCACGAGGACCGGTTTGCCCAGGCTCGGCGCTTCTTCCTGGATGCCGCCGGAGTCAGTGAGGACGATGGCGCTTCTAGCCATCAAATTGGTGAACGGTTCGTATTCCATCGGTTCCACCAGGTGGATACCAGCCACGCCTTCCAGTTCTTCGGAAACCGCTTCTCTCACCAGTGGATTTCTATGGACCGGGAACACCACTTCGGTGTCCGGCACCGCTTCCACCAGACGGCGGAGGGCGCGGTAAACCTGATGCATGGGCGCGCCCAGGTTTTCGCGGCGATGGGTGGTCACGAGGATCACGCGCTTATTTTCTTCGATGGCTTCGATTTCCGGATCAGCGAAATGATAATCTGCCTTCACGGTGTGAAGCAGCGCATCGATCACCGTATTTCCTACCACGTGGATGGATTCATCTTTTTTATTTTCCCGCAGAAGATTCTGCCGCGCCGTTTCGGTGGGCGCGAAGTTCACATTGGACAGCACGCCGGTGAGCTGGCGGTTTGCCTCTTCCGGGAAGGGGGAGAGGAGATTTCCTGTGCGAAGGCCTGCTTCCACGTGGCCCACTTTGATCTGCTGGTAGAACGCAGCCACAGCGGCGGTGAAGGTGGTGGTGGTGTCGCCGTGTACAAGGACGTAGTCCGGCTTTTCCTTCTTCAGCACTTCTTCCAGCCCCCGCAGCACGCGGGCGGTGATGTCGTAGAGGGACTGGCCGTTCTTCATGATGTCCAGGTCGTAGTCCACCGGCAAATGGAAAAGGTCCACCACCTGGTCGAGCATCTCGCGATGCTGGGCGGTGAGGCATACCTTGGTTTCAATTTCCGGACGTTTCAAAAGCTCCTTTACCACTGGCGCCATCTTGATGGCTTCCGGACGAGTTCCGAAAATGGTCATTACTTTGAGCATGATTCTATTCTTCCCCTTTGATTGATAAATTTATTTCTTTTCTTTCTCCATTTTGCAAGGCGGCGGTACGATTTCCTTCATGACCCCCAGCTTTCTCGCCCACAGCACGAAAAGCAGGAGCGCCACAGCCACCACCGCCGAGCCGATCCATACGGACATATGGATAACAAGCAGCGCGATGCAAGAGAAAAAGGCAGTCAATGCGTACATGATGAGCACCACCTGCTTCTGATTCAGTCCCTTCGCCAGGAGCCGGTGATGCAGATGATTTTTATCGGGCGAAAAAATCGGGACGCCGCTGGACTTTCTACGAACAATGGCAAGCAGCGTATCGGTGATGGGCACCGCCAGCGCCAGGAGCGGCACGATGAGCACCGCCGTCGCCACGGTCTTCATGGAACCCATGACCGACACCGACGCGATGACGTAACCCAGGAACATGGAGCCTGTATCGCCCATGAAAATCTTCGCCGGGTTGAAATTGTACTGCAGGAACGCCAGGCACGCACCGGTCATGGCAATCATGGCCGCCGCCGCTACCCACTGGCCCATCTGGAACGCCAGGAGCGCAATGGCGATGGACGCGATGGTAGCGATCCCCGCCGCAAGCCCGTCCAGGCCGTCGATGAGATTCACCGTATTGATGAAGCCGATGATCCAGAAAATGGTGAGAGGCAGCGAAATGATTTCCGGCAAATATAAAATCCCGGACCAGGGCAAATCCACCCACTCTATATTAATGTTAAAAATCACAACGGGAATGGCAGCTGCGATGATCTGTCCCAAAAGCTTCACCTTCGGAGCCAGGGAAATAATATCATCGGCCACGCCCACCAGGATCAGAAACGTGGCGCCGGCCATGACGCCGACCATTTCGTAAGTGAAACCGATGGTGCTAATGACGGACACCATAAAGCCCGCGTAGATGGCAAGGCCACCGAGCCGCGGAATCAGCCCGTGATGCACCTTCCGCGCATCAGGCTTGTCCACGGCGCCGATCTTGATGGCGAAATTCTTCACCACCGGCGTCAGCACAAACGTCACCACGAGAGCCACAAGAAACGTGAACGCATAGGCGAACAACGTAACACCTCCTAAAAGACAACACTTCATTGTTATTCTACCACAAAGTGGAAGAGGGGGAAATGGAAATTCACTGCGCCTTTGACGCAAAGCGCGAGTTCTCGATGATTTACGCTATCGATTTAGTAATCAGTAATTAGTAGTCAGTGGTCAGGACGCGTTTGACGCCAGGCGCGAGCTCTCGATGATTTACGTTATCGATTTAGTAATCAGTAATTAGTAGTCAGTGGTCAGGACGCGTTTGACGC
>CAVHZP010000022.1:0-16141 GCA_963640485.1 bacterium
TTGCATAAAAATTCCAGTATAATTTCAGATAACGATTTAATCAGTGGTTCCCTAGGGAACCACTCCGATTTGCTCCATGATCCACCGCTTCAACAAAAAGGTAAGCGCGTAAGGAAATGTGACGAAGCGGTCATTAGATCCGATATTCGTATCCCTCAGCTTGATGCCCCTGCGAATGTCCGGATATTCCTCCCCTGAAATCAACGCATTCAAAGATTTCGCCGTCCCATTGGTGGATTTCACCTCCACCGGTATCAGAGAGTCTTTATCCCGAACGAAGAAATCCATTTCCATCGTGGCACTTTGATTTCTATAGAAATAGAGACCATAGCCCTGGGATTTCAGCATCTGAGCCACCACATTTTCAAAAAGCGCTCCTTTGTACACATTGAAGTTTTTATTTCGCCGCAAATCCATCTGCGCTTCCTCGTCGAGAGAAGCGATAAGGAGCCCGGTATCACCGAAATAGATTCGATAATTATCCGGATCATAATTCCCCTTCAGCGGAAGTTCGGGATGCTCCAGACAATAGCATATATTCACGATGCCTGCATTGGCCAGCCAATCAGTGACGCCCACATACTCCCTGCTCCGCGCCCCGTGCGCCACCTTAGACACCTGAAATTTTTTATTCTCCCGCCCCAGAAATACAGGAATCTTCCGATACACATTCAGTATCCGCGTCTGGTCCATCCCCGCTGCATACTTGGTGATATCCTCCTCATAGTCCAAAAGCAGCTGTCTCTGCATCGCTAAAATACCGCTATAATTTCCCTGCCGGACAAACGACCACACCACCGCCGGCATCCCGCCAAGGACCAGATACTCCCGGAAAGATTCCCTGAGCGCCGACAACGCCGCCATAGGCAACGGCTTCAGCCTTTTCATGCACTCATAAAAAAACTCGATCTGCTCCGCCTTGTATCCCTTCGCCCACAGATACTCCTCAAAGTCCAACGGATACATGGTGATATCTTCCTTGTATCCCACGCTATTGGATTCGATTTCCTGATAGCTGATGCCCATGAGGGAGCCGGAGCAAATGACATCATACCGCCCGTCCAGCTTGAATGCCTTGAGACAGGTGGCACAATCAGGACAAGCCTGCAATTCATCAAAGAAAATGAGCGTTTCACCGGGCTCTACCACTGCCGAAGGGTTCTGAAATGTGATATTCCTCAGGATTTTATCCACTTCATAACCATCCTCGAAAATCGTCCGGTACTCCTTCTGCAAGACGAAATTGATCTCAATCACATGCTTGTAATTCTCCCGTGCAAAGTGCTTGATAGCCTCCGTCTTCCCAATCTGCCGCGCCCCCTTCACAATCAAAGGCATCCGCTCCGAAGCCCTGCGCCACGCTATCAAACGGTCATCCAACTTCCGCTTCAGTCTCTCCATCACAAAATTCCTCGCTTTTTGGGCATCTTTATCACAAAATTTTATATAAAATCAGTATTCCTATCACAAAATTCTTTGCTTATACTCGCATTATATCACATTTTTCATAAAAAGCATGGTCCCCAATAAAAAAGAGCAGGTGCTTCCCTTGCTACCTGCTCTTTTTTGTTGGGGATTGCTTGTATATCAGTTGAAGAAATCATTCCAGTCCATACATTCGCTCAGCCATGTAATTGATCGCATCTATGGTGCGAGACTGCGGCCCGTAGACATATTTCAATGGAATGCCATAGAGTCTCTCGTTTTGGATGAAATGTAAGTGCCGGAAAGCTTTCTTTTCCTTTAGAAAGGCAAGCTCTGCTTCCTCATCCCGATAAAAGACAAAGAACACCACATCGGGATTGATTTTCATGAGCATTTCATCACTCACCGCCGCCGGCGTATCGGGCACATCGCCGCCGATGGCTGACGCCATGGCACCGGCGATTTTTTGCTTCCCGTAGGACGCCAGAATGCTCATGCGGTCCAGGATCATCACCTTCGGCTTGGGCTTGTGTTTCCCCATTTCATTGATTTCCGCAATTCTTCTATAGGTCGCATCGACGATTTCCTTCGCCTTTTCCTCTTTGTGAAAGATCACGCCCAAATCTTCGATGTATTTCATTTCCTTTTCGATGGTCTCGGCCTGGTTCATTTTCCCCGGTGACGTGGTATTCAGCGGCACCATGGTATAAACGCCTTTTTCGTTCCAGTACGCGGTGCTGCCCAAGCGGTTTTTGGAGAAAAATTGCTGCTCTGCAATAATAAGGTCCGGCGAAAGCGCAAGGAGATGCTCTGCGGTGATGGTTTTCCGATCGATTTTGGGCAAAGTTTCAAAGATTTTTCTATTTTCCTCTTTGAAATTGTATCGCACATTGTTCTGCCCATCATCGGCACAGAGGATAGAACCTGCCACGCCCAAGTCCAGGAGGGTCTCCGTCTCATTTGCGCCAATCACCACCACCCGGGATGGCACTTCCCGGAAATATTCCAGATTCTTCCCGGTCTCGTAGTAGTTCTCTACCTGTATATTCTCCACCGCCCGCTTTCCGGCACCTTCCATATGGACCGGAGATTTCTCCACGCCGCAACCGGAAAGAAGGAAGAGAAGCACGAAGGGTATCCATTTCTTCATAGCGTCACATACTTTCTTCGGAGCAGCATCCATACAAAGAAAGGCGCCCCCGCTAAGGCTGCCATGATGCCGATGGGGATTTCTAAGCCGGGCAACAGATTTCTACTGAAAATATCCGCCCAGGAAAGGAAAACGCCGCCGGCCAGCGCAGAAAGCGGAATGAGCCGGCCATGACTGCTCCCCGTGAGAAGCCGCACCGCATGCGGGATAAGAAGTCCCACGAAGCCGATCATCCCCGCTACATAGACCAGACTTCCCACGATTAACGCCACCGCTGCGATATACCATTTCCGATAGGTAGAGAGTTTCGCGCCCAAAGTCAGGGAAAGCGTATCGCCTATGAGCATCAAGTCCAAAATGCGCCGTTGGCTGATAAAGAAGACTGTCCCCACCGTCACCAGGCCGCTGATCACGCCAATAGGAATCCAGGAATCCATACGCAGCTGCCCCATCATCCAGAATTGCACGGTCCGCGTCTTGCTGCTATCGGCCATGAGGGTCACAAGGAAACTCACCGCCGCCGAGCAGGCGGCGTTTAGCGCAAAGCCGGAGAGGAGGAGCGTGAGACTGCCGCCTTTTCCTGTGATGGCAGAAATACAGAGAATCGCCAGCGATACCAAAGCTGCCCCGCCAAAAGCAAAAAGCCCCACACCATCCAACTGCCCAATGGCACCGATGCCCAGAGAAATCGCCACCACTGCCCCCAGACTGGCACCGGAAGAAATGCCAAGCAGATAGGGATCTGCCAGAGGATTTCTCATCACCGCCTGCATCACTGCGCCGCATACCGACAGGCCGGCGCCGATGAAAAAGGAAAGCAGCAAATGAGGAATGCGGAGATAGAGAAGCACGTCTTCTTTGATGGAGCCCTCAGCACCGGTGAAAGCCCCGTACAGATAGTGCGCCGTCTCCGCCGGCGTCAGCGCAATAGGACCATAGCCGAGAGAGAGAAACAAGAGACCCAGAAGGCATACCGCGGCGCCCAAAGAAACTGTCCGCATCCCATCAGCTCCTCTCAAAAATGACGGCCACTCGCCCATCCCGGCGCGGAAGTATCTCTGCCTTCACATGATACAGCTCCCATATCCGCTCCGCCGTCAAAATTTCTGCCGGCGTCCCCACGCCCAGGATTTCCCCATCCTTCATGGCCACCAAAGTATCACAATACATGGCCGCGATATTCAGGTCGTGAATCGCTGCCACCACCGTAAGATGCTGAGAGGATACCAGATCCATGATTTGCAGCTGATAAGTGATATCCAAATGATTCGTCGGTTCATCCAGGATGAGACAAGGCGTCTCCTGAGTCAGCGCCCGGGAGAGCATGGCCCGCTGCTGCTCCCCGCCGGAAAGCATGGAAAACCGCCGCTCTGCCATAGGAAGCACGCCCGTCTTCTCCATGGCCCGGCGCGCTATCTCCCGATCTTCCCTGCTATTTCCTTCGGTGATTCCTTTATAAGGCGTGCGCCCCAGGAGCACCACCTCTTCTACGGAGAAATCAAAGCCCGCTCCATGATGCTGCGCCAGGACCGCCGTGCGTTTCGCACTATCCTTGTAAGACATGGTAGAAATCGATTGACCACCGATGTGAATATCCCCGGCCCAGGGAGACAGGATGCGATACACACATTTCAAAAGCGTGGATTTCCCGCAACCATTGGGGCCGATGAGACCGGTCAATTTCCCGGATGCAAAAGAAATCGACACATCCTTCAGCACCTGCCGCTTCCCGTATCCGGCAGATACATGGTTCAAAGAAATATTCATAGCCCCTCCTCTCTAAAGCAATAAGACTTTCGAATCAGCATCCATATGAAAACCGGTGCGCCCAAAAGCGCCATAGTCACGCCAAGAGGGATATCTACGCCGGGCGCGATGATTCGTCCTAAGATATCCGCCCACACCGTGAAGATACCGCCCACCAAAACGGAGAAAGGAAGGAGCCTCCGATGCCCCGCGCCGACCACCATGCGGCACAGATGAGGCACCAAAAGCCCCACGAAACCAATGAGCCCCGCCTGGGTCACCAGCACCCCGCAAAGGAGTGCATTTCCTATCAAATACACACGCCGAAAAGGGAGGAGCCGCCGTCCCAAAGGAATGGCCGCTTCCTCCCCCTCCAGCATCAGATCCAGGATCCGGGACTGCATAGAGAATGCGAAAACAAAGAAAATCACGATGCCCAGCACCACCACCGACGGCAAAAGTTTCGCGAAAGACACCGAGCCCATGAGCCAGTATAGCGTCACATCCATTCCGGTAGAATTGGCGCCCGCAAAAATGAGGACGCTGGAAAACCCGCCGGATACCGCCGCCAGCGCCGCGCCGAAAATGAGCAAATACGACGTATCCGCCTCTTTTCCGGCGGCTATGGCCAGCACCAGAGAAAGCGCAAGCGCCCCAAGAAAGGCGCCTATGCCGATAGATGCCGCGCCAAAAGCGACGCCCCATCCAAGAAATATAGCGCACACCGCGCCTAAGGACGCTCCCGAAGACACCCCCATGATATAGGGATCCGCCATGGGATTTCGAAACATGGCCTGCATCAGAATCCCCGAAAGAGAGAGGCCCATCCCCACCGCCAGAGACAATATCACCCGCGGCAGCCGCAAATCCCATATAGCCGCCATGGCTCCCAAAGCCCCCGTCTCTCCGCCTGCCAAATGCAAGCGGAAAGCTGCCACTATATCCTCTGCCGTGACAGAGAGATACCCCAGCCGCAAACCAAAGAAACAGGAAATGCCTAGAATGGCCGCGAGCAAAAGGAGCGTGAGAGGAAAGGGAAACTTGTGCATGATGGGGACTCTTTTCATAAAGGGTGATAAATCGTCTTACAAACTAAAGTTAGCAGACAGGACGAAAGTACGCGGCGTTCCCAGTGCTAAAGAGCTGCTCCCCGAGCGAGAAATCCAATAATCTTTGCCGAAGAGATTGTAGCACATCGCATTGAATGTCACTGGAGTATGACCGAGCTTTGTCTTGTAAGAAGCACCTAAATCAAACCGGGTGTAAGAAGGTACGCGGAGCGTTCCATTATTGATTGTGGAGGAACTCTGATAGCTAATTCTTCCGAGAACAGAGAAATCCTCATTGGCATGATATTCCGCGCCAATCGTATACGACCAGTCTGCCGCACCATTGACATCCTTGCCTTCTCTGTCTTTGGCATTAAGATACATAACGCCGCCAATTAAATCCCATTTCTCTGCCAAATTTCCGGTAAATGCCCATTCGAAACCTTTATTGGTCTGTTCTCCATCAATGACCAAGTATTTATTGCCATCAATGGTCTTATCCACTGTATTGGCCTGCTCGATATGGAAATAGGACAGGGTATTCATGAATTGGCCAGTCTTAAATTTCACGCCAATTTCATTCTGCTTAGTCTTTTTCGGATCCAGCATTTTCCCTTCATTTGCATATCCTCTTCCAAGACTGACTAAAGAACCTTCACCAAAGCTTTCTGTATGATCCGCATATACCATGACATCCGGTGTTATCTTGTAGGAAACCGCAAAAGTCGGTGTTACAGCATCCGATTTCTTATTCTTTGGTTCCCCTGCTGTTAATTTTGCCGAATCCGTTTTCGTTGTAATTCTATGTCCATGAACACCCAGTGTGACCGTCAATTTATCATCTATGGCCTTCAATGTATCCACGATATGCCAGCCGGTCATCTGTTTGTCATAAGAATGAGACGGATTCAAGTGACCTGCACCCGGATCATCCCAGGAATTGGACTGATACAGATTCCCGTTATGGCCAGTCCACTTGCCGCCCTGCCAATTCAAATTGTTCTGCAAAGCATAATTCATCCAGCTCTTATCGGCACCAATTACGTATTCATTCCTTACTTTACCGATATTAAAGTCACCTTTAATTCCGATTCCCAAATATTTCTTGGTTAATGCCAAGGGATAATTGGTCGCTGTGATACCGAAATCTCCCGCATTGTTAATAATGCTCGGATTACCATCGATATATCCATACCAATCTTCTCTATGATAGCCGGCATTTACAAAGGCAGTCACATGTTCAGATAATTTCTGCTCATGGTTCAGCGCCATGATCCAGTTATCATATTCATTATAAAACCAGCTTGGCTTATACAATTTGCTAGCATCCGGTGCGGAAGGAAGACTTGTCACCCCACTACCGAAACTGAATGAACCGGGGCCACCTTTATGATCCACATAGTTGTAACCCATCAAGAAATTGGATTTAGAATTTGAAGTATGCTGGTCTAAATTTACGAAAAAGTTTCTCTGGGTTACTTTTTCATTTTCAATAGTAGTTTCTCCCTGCACATTGTTAGCAGTCACACGAATACCATAACGATCATTATTTCCAAAACGCCGTGCCACATCGACTCCTTCTTCAAAAGAAGAGCCACCACGATAGGTCAATTTCAAATCGGTAATCGGTGTAGTCCCTGCCTTCTTCGAATTCATATTGACAACGCCGCCCACAGCCTCGCTCAATGTAGAGCCATTCACGCCAAGATTTGGGCCAGACGTAACAGTCACGCTATCCACCCAGTAATAAGGAATATTCTGCTGATCCATCAACCCGGGAATACCGTTTACATAGAAACTATGACCAGACTGATAAATACCGCGAATAGAAATATCCGTATATGTACCGCCGCGGTCAGTTCTGACAGAAGGATTGAACGACAAAGCATCCCCGATACCCTGGTACGGAGATGTAAACTTTTCAATAGCCTTATTGCTGATGGTAGATACAGTAAATGGAGTATCCATTGCATCCTGACTTCCCAGAAGGCCTACATTATTCTGTTCTTTAATAAATCCACCGGGAAGCGTGGCATCTGCTTTATCTTTGTCGGCAGTTACATACACTGTGTCCAGTGTACCTGCATCAGTTGCCTGAACCGTTACCCCCCCCAATAATTGTCAATACGGCAGCAGCCAACACTTTGTACATTTCTTTTTTCATAGGGTTTCCTCTTTCCCATAAGTAAATCGCCGGTCCTTACTTCCCCTGGCCGGCCGAATGAAATATATTTCTACTTTCTCCCGGTGTGTCCATGTTTCCACCACGAAAAAGTGAGAAATCTTATCTACGCGAGCATTTCCCTAAAACTCGTTTCATTCAATAAAGCTATCATAGTTTTCATATTTTGTCTACGATTATTTTTATTCTATACTAATTTTGCATTTGTATTTTCTCATCATTGCTATTTTCGCATGTATTACCCCCGCTTACCTGTAAAATACTTTGCCATTCAGGCTTTACTTCTACTTTTCTAAAATCATGGCAGCCAATAAAAAAGAGCAGGCGCATTTCGCTACCCGCCTTTTTTAGGAAACATATCCAAACAGATTTCGGATAGAAGCATAGCTAATAAACCGAAGATATCTGAATCGTATCAGAAATATATGCAAAAGATGAACTGCATATGATTCACAAAAAAGAGCCCCGGGACGATACCCCGCGGCTCTTCTTTGGCCATTTATTTTGTTTTCAAATATTCTACCACATCAGTGACGCGATCGAGATACGGAACTTTTTCTTTTTCGAACATGGGAATCGCCCCTTTCCCTTCGAGTCCGGTCAAAATGCCAATGCATTTGGCGCCGGCGCGGCGGCTGCCGAGGACGTCGGAGTAGGAGTCACCACAGACGTAGATCTCGTCAGTTTCTTTTGGCTGCATGGCTTCCTTGGAGTAAGCTTCGTAGTTTTCCCGCTTTCTGCCAAAGATGGCGGCGGAGAAAATGAAAGCATTCGGTTTGTCCAGCACCGGGCCGCCCAGGAATTTCGCGGACTCTACGGCGTCGGAGGCGGTGGCCATGTAGAGGGGATCGAATTCTTCCTGCCAGCCGAAGAGCTTGAAGGGGATTTCCATTTCCTCTCTCGCCCGGCCGGTGGCGATGGCAATGTCATAGCCCATTTCTTTGAGTTCACGGAACATGGACTTCACAGCCGCTGCCGGTGCCAGTGGCACTTCGCGACTGAGGAAACCGGGTTTTCCGGGGTGGTATGGCACGTGATGCAGGAGGGTGATGAAACAGTCGTCTCCCAGGTACCAGGCCTGGAAGGCTTCGGTGTGAATCTTCCAGAAATCAGAGCGCAGCGCCGCCCAGTCTACCGGCAAAGCAAAGGTACCGGCCATGGCTTTCTGCAGAGCATCAAAGACTGCTTCTCCCTGCACGCCTTCGGGAATTGTTGATTTCCATTTCGCCAGGATATCCTCCGCTTTCGGCATAGGGAGGCCCATGAGTTCCAAGCCCATTTTCGGAAGATCTTTCGCTTCGTGGAAGCTAAGCGCCAGTTTCTCCCCTTCCGAGCGTTTATAGAAAGTTTCTCCCATGAGCCAGAAAGCAGTGATGAGGTAGGCATGCACCATGTCCCAATTCGAATTGATGCCGCGGGATTTCAGCCACGCCAGGAGTTTGTCACCGCCCCACACGATGCTGCGGCAGGAAGCGATCTGCCCTTCTGTCACAGAGGAGGCATCGAAATCGTCCTGCTCCGCCGGAAGTCCCAGATACTTGGGGCTATAAAGTATTTCCCACACGGTAAGCGCCGACACGTCGAAGTATCGCTCTTCGCTCAAAAGCACACCGTCAATATCAAATATGACTTTTTTCATAATTTCCTCCAGTAGAAAGTGTTTTTTCTATTGTAGCATAAAAGAGCGCGGGAAGGGTTAGGGATTTTGTTGTCGGTAGTCGGTGGTCGGTGGTCGGTACGCACGTACCTGCTTCCCCACTACCGGTATCCGTTTACCGTGTAACCGTTTACCGACTTTTCTAACAATAGTGGGAAATGGAAAAAATCCGCTTCGCGATAAGCCGCATGCCACTCCATTTCCCGCGGCCCTGCGCGCGACCGGATCACGGTTATACGGTAAACGGATGTGAGGAAGCAGGCAAACGCGCCCCGACTACCGATTACCGACCACTGACTACTAAGCAAAAAGAAAAGCTGTGAAAGACTTTCGCCTCTCACAGCTTTTCTTAAAATTCTATTCAATTACCACAGGCGAACGCCGGGTTTCTTGTCGTGGTCTTCGCCGAAGCGGTGGATGGTGTCTACGAAACGGACGGTGCCGGTCTTGTAGCGGAGGACCAGGGTGCTGGTGCGTGCGCCGCCGCCGAAGAAGCGAACGCCTTTCAGCATAGCGCAGTCGGTGATGGCGGTTTCTGCGAAGATGCAGTCATCGCCTTTCACCAGGTCGTCCAGGGTGAGGACTTTATTGGGATCGGTGATGCCCATTTCATGGAGACGGCGAACTTCTTCTTCGGTGTGCGGGAGAAGTTTTGCCTGCATGTCGCCGCCGAGGCACTTGAGGCCTACAGCTGCCAGGACGCCTTCCGGTGCGCCGCCACTGCCGAGGACCATGTGAATGCCGCTGCCCTGGATGCCGCAGTCAATGGATGGTACCACGTCGCCGTCGGTGATGAGACGGATGCGGGCGCCGGCTGCACGGGCTTCACGGATGATGCCTTCGTGTCTTTCACGATCGAGGACCACGATGCAAAGGTCGGAAATTTCTCTATCCATGGCCTTGGCCACGCGGGTCAGGTTTTCGGTGACAGAAGCGTTGATGTCGATGCAGCCTTTGGCTCTCGGACCAACGCAGATTTTCTGCATATACATATCCGGTGCATGGAGCAGGCAGCCTCTCGGTGCGATGGCGAGTACAGCGATAGCGCCGTTCTGGCCTTTTGCCACCAGGTTTGTCCCTTCTACCGGGTCTACAGCGATGTCCACTTCTTCTCCGCCGGCGCCGACTCTTTCGCCGATGTAGAGCATCGGCGCTTCGTCGATTTCCCCTTCGCCGATGACGACGGTACCGGAAACCGGAGTCTTCGCGAATTGCTGGTGCATGCCGTCTACAGCAGCCTGGTCCGCGCCTTCTTTGTCCCCCATACCCACAAGGCGAGCGGAAAGAAGCGCAGCCTGTTCAGTGATTCTTACAAATTCCATCGAAAGTTGTCTGTTCATTGTATGCCTCCACAATAGTATACTTTAACTTTCACAGTTGTTCTTATTGTATCACATATATCAAGGTTATGTAGTATATACTTATTATTTTTATTTTGTTTTAATGGGAATAGGGCTATCGATTTAGTAATCAGGACGCATATGAAAGAAACCAACAGCCAACCTCCACCGCTTCGCGGTCCCCCTCCTTCCAGAGGAAGGAGGTTGCATTGAGGAAAAATGCGCCCTGACCACCGACTACCGACTACCGACTACCGACCACAAAACCGATAGCGTCATTTCTCTCCAAAAGCTCTCATCAGCCCAATCACCGACGGCGTATCCAGGATTTCATAGAGGTCTTCCACGGTTTCTATGCGAGCATCCCATTTCCATAGAAATTCTTCGAAACGGCGGCAGATATTTCTTTCCTTTTTGCCCATGTCCGGAAGCTGGACTTTGCGGCCCAGGCCTTTTTCCATGAGAACTTTCATCATGGTCGGGCGGAAATAGTATTCCATGAAGCAGGTTTCGATCCAGTAGTCGTGGCGGGTCTTTTGGAAGCGCAGGGTCTTGGGCATGAATTTCATGTACAGATCCAGCCCGTCAGTCACGCCGGCCCAGAAGTCGCTGAATGCCACATCATACTCGCCGTCTTTCTGGGCGTCGATGAATTCCAGTGCGTCGGCCTGCACGATATGAATTTTTTCGGGATGGGGGAATTGGTTAAGAAGATTCTTTTCGAAGAGAGAAATCACCTGGGGATTCATTTCCACCACGGTCACAGACTCTACGTCGTCCTTCGCGGCCGCCATAAACGCGTAGTAGCCCAGCCCCAGGCCGTAGGTGATGACTTTGCCATGGGCCGCGGCGATGGGCTCTTCCATGGATTCGATTTCACTCATCACCACGCTCATCCACACATTTTCCTGCTCTAAGAGCACCGGAAACCGGACCTTGTTCTCAAAGAATCCGATATCCGCATAGCCAAAAGGATCCTCAGCGGAAAATCCGCGATGATAGGTCTGGAAAAATTCGCCGCCCAGATAGTCCGCCGTCCCCAGTGTGATGGCCCCCGCAGTCGTCGTAGGGGCATGCACCCGTTTGTAGTAAGGGCTCTTGGTCACCGAAGCGGCGTCGTAGTAGTGGGTGTGTTTCTTGATTTCCTGAAACAGCGCTTCCCACAGGTCGTCGGGCGTGTAGAAATCCAGGAGTTCACTATAGGGCTTCAATCCTTCGGGATTGTCGATAAAATTTTCCACGGTGTCATCGATGGTGTCGCCAAATCCCGTATCCACCACCGCTTCGAGAAGCGCGCCCTCGCCTTGCTGCAACAGCTTTTTGAAATTCAGATCCGACACATAGAGCTGGTCCGCCACTTCGCCGAGCATGATGTCCCCCGCGGTGATGGAGAGCAGGTATTTCTGCCAAAGGCCGGTGATGGCTTCTTTCATTTCCGTATTTCTGACAATGTACATTTTATTTCCGCCTCAATTCAATCTCTGCTTTATAAAAAGGAAGCTCCGCGCGAAGCGTCCGGTCCAATTCATTGATTTTATGTAAAAACTTCCGCATGCCAAAGGGCTCCGCCCCGTCCAGCGCGCCCCGCGAGAGCTCGCAGCGGTACATGGCAGCGGTGATCTGGATCTGCTCCACCATGAGATTTCCCGTGTGCTTTTCATTGTACACCAGAAACGCCCGCGGCTTCCCGTCCAAAAGAGGCACATCATCGCCCTCATAGTGGAAACGGTAGAAATAGGGGCGCCCCGCGTCCTGCTCCATCCGCCACCGCAGCCGGCGCGCAATCTCCGCCACCTCTTCGATTCGGATCGGCCGGAAATCAGCATGAAGTTCTGCCATAATGAGTCTCCTTTTTCTAAAATCGGTTTTTAGTAGTCGGTAGTCGGTGGTCGGTAGTCAGTAACTTTTTCCGCTATGTGACCCCCTTCCTCCGGAAGGGGGAGGGCCCGTAGGGCGGGGGTTGGCTCTCGTCTTGCATCTTCTTCAACCAACCAACCTCCACCGCTGTCGCAGTCCCCCTCCTTCCAGAGGAAGGAGGTTACATTGAGGAAAAATGCGCCCCGACCACTGATCACTAATTACTAATTACTAAACCACCATCGTTATCCTGCACTCCAATCAGCTCGCCCCGCTGGCGATGGTCATGCCCATTACTTTCGCCGCGCCGGCGGCTTTGAGTTCGTGGGCGGCGGCTTCCATGGTGGCGCCGGTGGTGTACACATCGTCCACCAGGAGCACGGCCTTTCCTTTCACGTCTACGCCGTGATTGATGTGAAAGACGCCTTTGATATTTTTATACCGTTCCTGCCGAGACAAAAGGGACTGGGTGTCTGTATTTCTGACGCGCACCAGGCCTTTGGGCAAGTAGAGCCGCCCGTGGGCTTTCATCCAGCTTTCAAACATCACGTCCACCTGGTTGTACCCACGGTCCCGCATTTTCTTTTTCGACAGCGGCACGGGAATCACCACTTCGCACTCCGAGAGCCGATCCCACCAGGGAAATCGGTCTAAAAGCGGAGGAAATACAGGCTTCCGCCCGATGCGGCCATTGTATTTCAGCTGAATAATACATTCCCGGATGGGCCCATCGTAAATGCATAAGGTGTGGCAACCTGACAAATGGGCAGTGAAGGAACTATTCAGCACGCGGGGATCCCAGATTTTCCGGAGGCACTCCTCGCACCACACCACCTCCGGCGCCATAGCCTTCCCGCAGCCGGGGCAACTGGTGGGGTACAGCATTTCTACGAGCATAGACCAAAGGTTCATGGCGGTTCTCCTTTTGAGCGATTACCGCTGGTGCAAACATATCGATGAAGCTCCTAGCTGCTAGCAGCTAGAAGCTTCAGCGACATGTGCGCACTAGCGCTCTTCTTTTATTTCCCCCTTCAAAATCGGCAAGAAGAGACTATACCTCTGCCCGATTTCCTCCGTTGCCAGGGCTCTTCGGATGGCGTCGTCGGTGGTGATGAGAATGCTGTTCTTTTTGGCACGGGTGACGCCGGTGTAGAGAAGGTTTCGTTTCAGCATCATAGGCTGAGACGGGAGGAGTACGAAGATGACGGTGTCGTATTCGCTACCCTGGGCTTTGTGCACCGTCGTCGCATAGGCGAGCTGCAGGTCATTTCTTTCTTCCCCTTCGTAGGCCACTTCTTTGTCGTAAAAGCTGACCATCACTTTCTTCTCGGTGACGCCCCACACGGTGCCCACGTCACCATTGTAAACGCCTTTGTCGTAGTCGTTCCGTTTCTGCATCACTTTGTCGCCCACCAGGAACCGCACGCCGCTGGAGAGAAACCGGCCGTGCACCATTTCCTGGATGGCATGGTTCAGCCGATCCACGCCGCAGTCGCCGCGGTACATGGGCGAGAGCACCTGGATTGCCATTTTTTCTTCCGGCTCGTCGTAGTGGAAGGCGCGGCAGATTTCCAGCACCTTCTGGTACGCCTCTTCGTCAGAGTTCACGCGAACCACCTGGAAATCTCCCTCTTCCTCGGGCTCGATCATATCTCCCTGGCGAATGCGGGCGGCGTTCTCGATGATACCGCTCCCCTCTTCCTGACGGAAAATCCGGGACAGCCGCACCACCGGCACTTCGTCCCAGGCGATGATGGATTTCAAAGGATTTCCCGGACCCACCGGCGGGAGCTGGTCTGCGTCGCCCACCAGAATGAGCCGCGCGTCCTCTTTCAGCGCCAGGAGCAAATGGTAGAAGAGATTCACATCCATCATGGACGCTTCGTCTACGATGATGAAATCCTCTTTCAACATATCCGAGTCATTTTTATTGAAAACGGTCTTGTCTCCGTCCCGCCGCTCGGCTTCCAGGGCTTTGTGGATCGTGTCTGCATCGACGCCGCTGGAAATAGCGAGTCGCTTCGCTGCCCGGCCGGTGGGCGCCATGAGCCGCACTTTCGCGCCATACTGCTGAGCCGCCATGATGATGGCCCGCACCAGCGTGGTTTTCCCGGTACCCGGGCCGCCGGTGATGACCATGACCTGGGAACGCAGCGCTTCCTCCACCGCGTTTTTCTGTTCGTCAGCCAAAGTGATGCCATTCTCTCTTTCAAATTTCTCGATGGCCAGCTTCGCCGAACCCAATTCTTTTTGGTGATCTTTCATGAAATGAAGCCGCGCAGCGGACTCGGTTTCCGCATCATACAGCGCCGGCAGGTACAGATACCGCCGGTCTTCGTAAATCAGAAACGGAATGCGCTGGGAGGAAGTAGCCTCTTCGATACCTTTTCGGATAATATCTTCGCTAAGCTGCAAAAGGCTGGTGGTACGATAGACCAAAAGATCCTCGGGCACGCAGCTATAGCCGCGAGACAAAGCCACCGCCAGTCCGTAGTACAGCCCGCAGATGACCCGTTCCAGTTCGTCCGGCGCGGTGCCCTGGTCCAGGGCGATGCGGTCCACTTCGGCAAAAGTCATGTCCGGTATCTTGCGGAGAAGCTCATAGGGATTCTTTTGCAGATTCTCCATGATATCCTCTTTGTAGCAGCGCTGCATTTCCTTCGCGTAGACTTCGGAAATCCCCAGGGACTGGAGATACATGATCACTTCCCGCAGCGCCGCGATTTCCTCATAGGACGCTTTGATTTTCTGAAATGTCTTCCCGCCGATGCCCGGCACGTCCAGGAGCGACTCGATATGATTTTCCAGGACGTCCATGGTTTCCTTGCCGAAATGGGCCACGATCTTCTTTGCCATAGATTCTTTGATGCCCTGAATCAGGCCGGAGGAAAGGAAATGAATCACTTCCTCCTCTGCCTCGGGCTTGACCATTTCCAGAGCGAAGGCTTTGAACTGCACGCCAAAACGGGGATGCTGATGCCAGCACCCCCGCAGAATGACATTTTCTCCTACATAGGGCGAAGAACCTTGGAACGCTACGGAGTCCACTTTCTTCGTGTCACTATCTTCCACCAGAAAAACAGAGAATCTTCCATCATCACTTGCAAAAATCAGCTTTTTGACGACGCCTCTCAGTTCTTCCATGTCAGTTACCTCGTATGAGTTTTTCCTGTACCTTCTTACTGATGTCCATCAGCATCTGATACCATTTGATGAAATCGGGACGCTGACTCGCATCTTCCAAAAGCTTCGACAGGTCCTCTATATTCTTCGCTTCTCTTTCCGCATCATAAATGGGCTTATGGGCCTTCAACTTGTACTCCGCAATGCCCTTGGAAAGCGCAAGCCTTTTCTCAAAAAGCGCCGCCAGGTCTTTGTCGATCTCCCGGATCGACTCCCGCAGAAGCGCTAACTCTTTTTCGTCCATAGTCCCTCCGATAGGTGCTGATTCCGCCAGTGCAAACATGTCGGTGAAGCTCCTAGCTGCTAGCTTCTGGCTGCTAGCCGGCTAGAGAAACATCTCACCGCTAAACAAAAGTTAAGCACTTTGAATACCAGTAGTCAGAATCATTATGTTACGCAAGCCTTAAGAAGTAGACCCTTGGAGAAGGGTCGCGGCAAAGCCGCCGGATAGAAATACGCCGTAGGCGTATCCCGCGCACTAGCGGTATCAGGGCAAGCTATACGCAAACATCAGCATACTTTGGGCTACTGCTGAGTATGCACCTTCGGTGC
>CAVHZP010000023.1:0-16004 GCA_963640485.1 bacterium
GTGCCCCACGGCGCCGCCGATGGCTTGGGCGGACATGCGGGAGATGCCTCGCTCTTTTGCGATTTCCTTCGCCAATTCTCCATAGGTCACGGTCTTTCCGTAAGGGATTTCGCGGAGCTTCGCCCACACTGCCAGGCGAAAAGGCGTGCCCATCAGGTGCAGGGGCGGCGTGAATGATGGGATTTCTCTTTTGAAATAAATGTCCAGCCAATCCTTCGTAGCCCGCAGAATGTCTGTTTCCTTTTCCATGGGCTTCTCGTCTAAAGAAACAGCAAAAGATTTCTGATCTGTAAACCAGGCGCCCACGAGTCCTTCTTCGTCAGCCGCCAGCAGCATATCGCCCAGTGGCGATGGATAGAGAACGGTATAAATCATATTTCCTCCTACGCAAGAACAAGAAAATAAAAACCGATGAGCACCGCCAGGAAGAGCAGGTTCGCGCCGGTGAAGACCAAAAGATACGGCCGCGTCCAGTGGAACCGCATGGAGAGATAGGCTTTGAAGGAAATCAGGCTCGCCATAGAGGCGATGAGTGTGCCCAGGCCGCCCACGTTGACGCCCAAGAGAAGGTCGGTGTAATCATCCGTGTACGGCGAGAGCATGACGGTGGCGGGCACGTTGCTGATGACTTGGGAAAGCAGGAGCGCCGCCCAGAATTCGTGGCCTCTCACCCACTCTCTCGGCGCTTCGCTGAGCCCGGGGATGTGCGTCAGATTTCCTACGGCAATGAAAAGAAATAGAAACAGGAAGAGCAGCTTGTAGTCCACCGCGAAGAAAAGTTTCCTATCCAAAAGAAAAATCGCCGGCACCACCGCCAGGAGTAAATAAGAAATCGGGAGAATCCGCAGCACATTCAAAAGGCAGAGGAAAAATAAAAATAGCAGGAGGCCAAGCTTTCCTCTTGGCAGCTTCTCCCCTGTCCCCCAACGCAAAAGCAAGGGGCGATCTGCCAACGTGAAGCTCGCCAGGTAAAGCAAGACGGCGGAGAGCCATGTGATCGGCGCCGTGATTTGCAAAAATTCCCAGAGATTCATTTCGTAGTGGGAGTAAATGAAAAGATTCTGCGGATTCCCGATGGGCGTCAGCATGCTCCCCAGATTCGCCGCGATGGTCTGCCACGTGAGGACGGGAATCACCAGCCGGAGCGCCCGGGCCTCTTTGAAGATGGAAATCGCCAAAGGCACGAAGATAATGAGGGACACATCGTTGGTAAAAGCCATGGAGGTAAAGAAGCAGATGAAAATAAAAAATCGAGAAAGGCTCCGGCTCCCCATGCGCTCATGGAAGAGCAGGGAAAATACTTTCGTAAAAAATCCCAGCTGCCGAAGGCCCGCTGCTATCGCCATGAGACAAAAGAGGAGCGCCAGCAGAGAGAAATTGATGGTGCCCAACAGGGTCAGTGGATCGATTTCCGTGAAGCAGGCCGTCACCAAAGCCAGGAGCAGCGCTGCCGACAAATCGATATTTTGTTTCATATAAGAAATCATGGAGTAACCTCGTGAAAAATGTATTTCCTCCATTATAAAAAAAGCCCCCGGTCTCAGCAAGGAGACGGGGACTTTTACTTTTTATACAGGAATAATTATCTTATTCCCATTCGTTGCAGGGACTTGCATCTTAAACAATTTTGTTTATAAGATGTTGCACCTGCTGTTCTGATTATTTTGATTGCCCATATTATGATAGCTGTACGATGGATACTTATCAAAATCTTATCAGTGGTGATAAACAGTCAAGGATCACACAAGGTAATTGTTCCGGGTGGCTGTTACCTTGATATCCATGTTACATGCAAACCTGACGGTAAAAACAAGATGCTCTTTAATATTTTTCTTCTTCCGGGGTGTTCAGCTCATAATAATATTCCAGCAGCTCACGGGAATAGTTTTCAATTCTGCCGGAGGGTAGGATCAGCATCCGGCTGATCCCGATTTGTTCCACGAAAGATGGGTTGTGACTGACCACAATGATAGTTCCTTCAAACAGATTGAAGTTTCCACCAATAATCGCCTGCGTTTCCGGGTCAAGGTGGTTCGTCGGCTCGTCCAGGATCAGCAGATTGGCTTTTTGCAAAAGAACCTTGCATAAGGCAATTCGGGCTTTTTCACCGGGAGACAGAACAGCTACTTTCTTATTGACATCTTCCTCGTAAAACAGGAAATTTCCGAGAATACTGCGAAGCTGCCACTGCGTATAGCCATCGGTGTCAACATTCTCCAGAACTGTTTTGTCAAGTTCAAGCTGCTCCAATTCCTGTGCATAATAGGCAACATCGGTTTTGGGATTGTAGCGCACACGCCCTTGCTCTGGAGGCAGGATATCCATGATTAGTTTGAGCAATGTGGATTTACCAACGCCATTTTCGCCAACAACGAGAAAACGCTCTTTTCCGTTGATCTGGAAGGACAGGTCTTTATATAGCTGGGGCTGTCCCGGATAATGGAAGCTGATACTTTCTACCTCCAATGGCATCAATGCGCCCTCACGCTTTGGGCGAATGTCCATCTTCACTCGCTTATAGACACGATCACGGGTTTTCAATTTCCGCTTTTTCTTTTCCAGACGCAAGGCACGTTCCTGGCCCATGCGTTTTATGGCATGGTTGGTCTGGCTTGCCTGTTTTGCATGTTGTACAAATTCGGAAAGCTCTTTGATCTCTTTTTCCTGCTGCTGGATGCCCATCTCACGTAAGCGCTGCTCTTCGGCATATTTCTTTTTGTAAGTATAATAGTCGCCCTCATAAACAGAAATCTTATGGGTAACTTTATTGATGAACATGATTTTATTGATAATTTGATTCAAAAAATCAATATCATGGCTGATAATCAGCACCATGCCACGATAATTCTTCAGATAACCCGTCACGAAGTCCTTTGTTCTGGCATCCAGATGATTGGTCGGCTCGTCCAAAAGCAAGATTTCCGGCTTGGAGTATAAAACTCGGGCAAAAGCCATTTTGGATTTCTGACCGCCAGACAATTCAGCCATGGGCCTTTCCAACAGCTCAAGGTCAATTTGCATACTGTCAACCAAATCCAGCAGAATTTCCTCTGCCTCGTAATAGTCGAAGTATTCAAGCCGATCCTGGAGTTTTCCCATCCGTTCCAATAATGTGCCTTGTTCTGATGAGTCAGCTGTTTCCAGCTTTGCGTAAATCAGCTCCAGTTCTGCGTTGATCTTACGGATCGGACGTCCGTCCTGCAAATATTCCCAGACTGTTTGCTTTTCATCTTCTATCACGATTTCCTGCGGCAGATAGCCAATGCGGGCATTTCCAACGGTAACGGTGCCGCTGTCGAGTTCCAGTTCGTGCAGCAGAATACGGAACAGCGTTGTTTTGCCCGCACCGTTTACGCCCACGATGCCAACTTTATCCCGGTCACCCAAAAGAAATTCCGCATCTTCGTATATCGTTTCCAGTCCAAAGGCAAGATTCATTTTACTGCCTTTCATAATGCTGAGATAACCTCCTTATGTTCGTTTCTGAATATAGACAAAGGCAATGATGGCAACAACCAGTTCAGAAACAGGCATAGCAAGCCAAACGCCCTGTATTCCAAGCAGAAGCGGCAGCACGAACAGCAACAATCCGCTGATGACCACACTTCGCAGAATTGCGATCATTATGGACATAGCGCCGTGCATGGTAGACTGCAGGTGGTAAGTTGCCAAAACCGTGATGCCAAGGCACAGGAACAGCAGAAAATACAAACGAATAATGTCTGGTGCCGCTTCCATTACTTCCGGAGTCACATCCATGAACAGCCTGATAATTTGCTCCGGGAACAATTCGCCGATGACGTTGAAAATAATTCCCAAACCAATGACCGTTGCTAATGCCATTTTCCAAACCTGTTTGATACGGTCATGACGCTCTGCTCCACAATTTGCGGAAACGATAGGCTGGATGGCCTGACCGACACCGCAGTACAATGCCTGAAACAGGGAACTGATGGTAGCCACAACGCCGTACACAGCCAATGCGGTGGCATTGCCATAGCGCATGATCTGATTGTTCATAATGATCGCCAGGATCACCGTTCCCAAATCCAGAATACTTGCGCCAAAGCCGATACTCAGGGTCTGACGGATCGCAGGCAAAATGTGGTTGGGCTTAACCAATCTCAAAGTGCATTTCTTACTGAAGAAATGCAGACACATAATGATGACCTGAACGCAAATGCCGATAACCGTAGCAAGCGCCGCACCGGTCATTCCCATATCAAGGGGAAAAACAAAGAACCAGTCGCCAAAGATGTTCACACAGCCGCCGATGATAACGGCTGCCATAGCAAGCCCCGGCGCTCCATCATTGCGGATAAAGGAACTGATAAAGGTGGGAGCGATGAAAACAGGCAGAAACCAGATAAGCCATCTGGCATATTCCATAACTTTGGGCATTAACGCAGCATCAGCGCCAAAAAACATAAAAATCGGCTGGTGAAACAATGCAAACCCGATCCACACCAGCACGGTCAAGAACAACATCAGCCCCGTAGCTGCTGTAAACAGGGCATTTGCTTTTTCTACCTTGCGCTCACCATGGGCATTGCCGTACAGAACAGAGCCGCCCACACCGCAAAGAATACCTAAAAAGACCAATACGCCGTACAGCGGTGTAATGACCGCCATTGCCGCAGCACCCACAGGGCCTTCCGACTGGCCCACCGCAATGGTATCGACAAAGCTGTAGATCGACATGACCATAGCGCTTGCCATAGACGCAATCAGGAATTTCCTGTAAAGTTGTTTGATGTTAGCTGTAATAAAATCCATAACTACCTCCTGAAAAACAAAAAACGCCGGATAAGATGTTCCGCACAAAGCAGTTGTCTTATCCGGCGTCGCCACTTACGCTGCGCTCGCCTTCCGACAAAAGTCCTTATGCGACATCTTATCCGGCGTTTGTAGTTACGACTACGAAAGCCTCTGATGAGTATTTGATATTATATCATATAATTGAAATTCTTTCAAAGGATATCAGAAAGAAGTATGGTATGTGGCAACTTTTAGAACACAGGAATTTCCAATCCTTCTTCCATAGCAGCCATAAGCCAGGCTTTCTTGGCATCGCGGGCATTCTGCATTGCCATTTCTAGGGAAACACTGATTAAATCGCCATCTGAATTTCTGACCAGCCCAATGGTGCAAGACGAGGAGGAATTTCCCGCGCATACCGAAGTATGAAAGGGAAATCCCGACGAAGTATTGCGCCATTGGGCCAGAAAGTCAGATGAAAAGCGATTTAATCAGTGTTTCCCTAGTGTCTCGCCCGAAGTTATACAGCCCGGCAAATCCGGATAGGAAATCACAAAACCGCCTTCGTCCGTATCTTCTTGGATTTCCATGGGATGCGACATGGAAATATAGTCATCCCAAGTTTTCATACGCTCGACCCTTCCATTGCTACCATTCCACTTCATCTTACATAGCCGCACCGGTAGCGTCAAGATTTCAAAAACTCCAAACGAAAACAAAAGCCCTCTTCTCACAAAGGAGAGAGAGCTTTTATTTCTAAAATGTTCTTATTCCCATTCGATGGTGCTCGGTGGCTTGGAGGTGATGTCGTAGACTACGCGGTTGACGCCGGCCACTTCGTTGCAGATGCGGCGGCTCATTTCGTCTAAGACTTCCCAGGGGAAGCGGAAGTAGTCTGCGGTCATACCATCGGAGCTTGTGACAGCGCGGATGCCTACGGTGTAGTCGTAGGTTCTTTCGTCGCCCTGTACGCCGACGGAGCGAATAGCTGCGGGGAGTACCGCGAAGGACTGCCAGATGGTGTTGTCCAGGCCATGCTTATGGATCACGTCTCTGACGATGAAGTCAGCGCGGCGCAGGATGTCCAGTCTTTCCGGAGTGATGTCACCGATGATGCGGATGGCAAGACCCGGGCCCGGGAATGGCTGACGGTTCACGACTTCTTCCGGAAGTCCCAGCTGACGACCCAGTTCACGGACTTCGTCTTTAAAGAGTTCACGAAGCGGTTCGATGAGGGAGAATTTCATATCCTTCGGGAGCCCGCCTACATTGTGGTGGGATTTGATGGTGGACGCGGTAGCGGTGCCGGATTCGACTACGTCAGGATAAAGGGTACCCTGCACGAGGAATTTCACGTCTTCCAGCTTGTTTGCTTCTTCCTGGAAAGTGTGGATGAATTCGGCGCCGATGGTCTTTCTCTTCTTTTCCGGTTCGGTAACGCCTTCGAGGAGGGACATGAAATGCTTGGATGCATCGATGTGCACCAGTTTCATGTTGAACTTGTTGGTGAAGGTGTCTACCACCTGTTCTGCTTCGCCGAGGCGGAGGAATCCGTGGTCTACGAATACGCAGGTGAGCTGGTCGCCGATGGCTCTGTGAACCAGCACAGCCGCTACGGAGGAGTCTACGCCGCCGGAAAGGGCGCAGATGACATTGTGATTTCCTACTTTTTCGCGAATATTTTCTACAGCGATGTCGATGTAGTTGCCCATGGACCAGCCGCCTTCACATTCGCAAATGTTGAAGAGGAAGTTTTTCAGCATGGTGGTGCCTTCCGGGGTGTGTACCACTTCCGGATGGAACTGTACAGCATAGAAGCGTCTTGCCTCGTCTGCCATAGCTGCGGTGGGGGTCAGGTCGGTGTGACCGGTGAGACCAAAGCCTGCAGGCATGTCGGTGACAGCGTCGCCGTGGCTCATCCATACAGCGGTCTTTTCGGAAACGCCTTCGAAGAGAGCGGAGCTGCCATTTCTGTAGAAATCGGTGTGGCCGTATTCGTGTTTTTCCGGTTTGGACACTTCGCCGCCCAGGGTTTTCGCCATGAGCTGCATGCCGTAGCAGATGCCGAGGATCGGCACGCCGGCTTTGAAAATGTCTGCATCGATCTGAGGAGCATTTTCTGCGTTGACGCTAGACGGGCCGCCGGAGAAAATAACGCCTTTCGGATTCTGAGCCAAGATTTCTTTTGCGCTCTTGTTGTATGGCAGGATTTCGCAGTATACGCCGCATTCGCGCACGCGACGAGCGATCAGCTGAGCGTACTGTCCGCCAAAGTCAACAATCATCACAATTTCCTGATGTTTCATCGGGTTCCTCCTGTAGGAAAATTTGTGTTTTGGAAATATCAATATTACGACATTATATCATACATGGGAATAGATTTGAAATCACTCTGCTTCAAAGAGCGGCAGTTTTTCCAGGAAAATGATATCTTTCCGGTTCGCTGCGTCGCCTTCCGCCAGAATTGCCATCTGCCCCACCACGGTGGCGCCCACTTTTTTCACCAGTTCATTCATGCCTTTCATGGAGCCGCCGGTGCTGATGACATCGTCTACCAGGAGCACTTTCTTGCCTTTGAGAAGCTCCACATCCGGCTTATCGAGATAGAGACGCTGTTTGCCGGCAGTGGTGATGGACTCATCTTCTACATAGATGGGGTCTTCCATATACGCCTTCAACGCTTTGCGGGCGATGACGTATTTCTTCATGCCCAGCACTCGCGCCATTTCCTGGGCAATCGGGATGCCCTTCGCCTCAGCAGTGAGAATAATCTCGGTCCCTTCCGGCACTTTCTTTGCCAGCGCTTCGCCGGTGGCTACCAGGAGTTCTGTGTCTCCCAAAGGAAGAAATCCGGCGATGGCCAGTGTATCAGAAATATTCAAAATCGGCAGCTGACGCACGCAGCCTGCTACATGGAGTTCATAATAACGTTTTGCCATAGTATCTCCTTCTTATATCTTTATGAAATCACGTGGGTGGTTTAGTAATCAGTAATTAGTAATTAGTAATTAGTAATCAGTGATCAGTAATCAGTGTTCAGGGCGCATTTGACTGCTTGTCCAATTGCGATGATACCGCTCTTGATTTAGTAATTAGTAATTAGTGATTAGTGGTCAATGTTCACTAAGCCAAGAGTGGTATCATCGTAAATGAGCAGACGGCTAAACACTCTCTGCCCCCTGATCACTGATTACTAATCACTGACCACTAAACCACCAGCCCTAATTCACACTTACTTCCACCTTCGGTGCCTCGGTAATGGTCACCACCACATCCTCCTGGGGATGTGGTGGTTTCTTTTTGGTTTCTTTTTTCTGCTTCACTACGCTTTTCTTTGGTTTGGAAGCAGCGGTTTGCTTTGGTTTCTCTGCTTTTACCGTTTTTTCTGTCTTTGCTTTTTCTACTTTCTCCACAGAGCCCAAAGACACGGCGCCGGCGGGAATGATGGATGGCGGTTCACCGGGAGTCTCCAGGGCAATCTTTTCGATTTGCTCCATGAATTCATCGCGACGGGCATCATTCCCCATTTCCTTTTTTACGAAATACACCGCCATAGACGCCGGGTCCTCTGCACCTTCTGCAGTTTCCTGCCACTTACCATCGGTCCGAAGCACCCAGGCCTTTCCGGTGTCCGCATAGCGCACGTGAATCGTCCGGCTCTCTGTGAGCTTTCCCGTAGCCAGTTCCAGCACATTCACCTTTGCTGCCAGGCCATCCTTGAAAATGCCCTCGATGGCCAGTGTGGAGAGATCCATGAAGAGCCCGGTGTGGCCGTCATTGTTCACGCCGGCAGTATTCTGGATCATGGGAAGAGTGGCATCATTATTCAAATAATAGGTGTCTATCGCGCTCGCCCGTCCCGCCGATAAAAGAAAAATGCCAAAGCCTAAGGCGGCTATATACTTTTTCCATCTCTTCGCCATAAATCCATCTCCTCTTTGAAATGCCAAGGTATGTAGATTGTATATATTATACTTTATTTCCAGAGAAAAAGGAAAGGGATGGTGTCGCGAATCGAGCTCCGAGACAGTTGGCATGAATCGGGCTTACAAGAGCAGGTGGCTTAGTGGTCGGTAGTCAGTGCTCGGGACGCATTTCATCCTATTTTCACATAGTGGTAGTCCCGACATGTGGGGGTACGTTAATTGCATCCTGACTACTGACTACCGACTACCGATTACCGATTACCGATTACTAAACCGATAGCATCAATCGCCCTTATTTCAACTTCAGCACTCTTCGTCCATCTTTCCAGTCGCTAAGGTGGAACAGGAAGAAGCGGGCGATGACGCCGGTGATGAGAGCAGAAATCACGGTACCTTCGCGGACACCTTCGATGGTGCCAAGGTCCATATAGGACAGAATCACGGCGAGACTTACGAGAATCACATCATTGGTGGTCTTCACCTTGCCGAAGTCCCAGTGGAAGGTGTTCACAAAAGCATAGACCATGCCGTCGCCGGGGAGCATAAGCACATCAGCGATGCCCTGCAGCGATATCCCCAGGGCCACCAGCGCAGAACCCACCAACAGGACGATGATTTTCCAAAGATAGAAATCCGGATTCACTTCGCTGAAAAGATTCATGAAAACATCAATGGACGCTGCAAAAACCAGCGTGCCTGGGATCTGGCAAAAGTGCAGCTTCGTGAAATCTTTTCGCAGCAGTAAAAACTGAATCAGGATGAAAATCATATTCACTGCGAAGGTGGTCTCGCCCAACGTGAAGGGCCACACAAAGCTCATCACATAGGGCAGACTGGAAATCGGAGAAGTTCCCAGGAAACTCTTCACCACCAGCGCGATTCCGGAAGATTGTACAACAACTGCAAATAAAAAAAGCAGCCAACGGCTGGTTTGGGACATAGCACTCGCCTCTTTCAGTTTGATTTATGGAACTTATTGTAAAGAGGCGATTTGGCAAAGTCAATAAGAATATGGCGTCATTGTCGATTCGCATTCAGTGGTCGGCGGTCGACGCGCTCCTGCATCCTCACTACCGTTCTCCGGTTATACAGTAAACGGAGAACGGTAGTGAAGCCCTCATCGCTGCCTGGTCTCCTGCCAGGCCATAACCCATTCACCGCCCAGGATAATGACTTCAGCGGTGAGATGGAACCACACGAAGAGGACAATAAGGCCGATGAGGGAGCCGTAAGTAATGCCCATGGAGGAAATATGGAGCATATAGTGCCCATAGGCCGCCGTCAGCGCGAGCCACAGGAAGGTCATGAGGAAAGAAGCAGAGATGACGCTGGGCCAATCGTGACGACGCCCCGCCGGAGCCAACTGGTAAAACGCAGAAAGAGAAAGTGCAATGGCCGCAAAGGGGATGCCGTATTTCGCCATAGTCCAAAGATCCCAAAAGATTGGCGGAATCTGGAAATAAGAAGAAACGCCATAAAGCACCGCATTTCCAAAAACGATGAGGCCCAGGGAAATAATCATGGCAAAGGTGATGAGCATGGTAAAAATCATGGACTTCGCTTTCACCACCAGATAGGACTGCTTATTTCTATCGCCAAAGAACGCGCGATCCATGGCGCGAATCAACGTGTCCACGCCCTTCGAAGAAGTCCACAGCGCAGCGCCTAAGCCCACGAACATCCACAAAGAGCTGCGGGCCTGGATAATCCGGTACATGTGGCCCTCGATGGTAGCCGCCACCTCCTGTGGCAGATACTGCAAGAGCCGCACAATGAACTCCACCTGCGGCGCCGCGAAGAAAAGCATGGCATTGGCCAGGAAGATCATGAAAGGCACCAGCCCCAGGATGAAATAGTACGTGCTCTCCGCCGCCAGAGCACTCACGTCATCATCCAGAAATCGCTGTACCAAACGCTTGGCAAAATACCAGAGCGCATTCTCTCGCTTCTCCTCCATGAAGGCCTCCTTTCGTTGTTTGTGGTTTAAACGCTACCGATTTTGTAATCAGTAATCAGTAGTCAGGGGCGCATTTGACGCTAATGGAAAATAGAGCTGCAACCGCTTACGTCATAAGCCGCAAACGCTCCATTCCCGCTATACACAGTAAACGGATGACGGCTACAACGAGTCGGCAGCCAGACCCAGCCCGACTACCGACCACCGACTACCGACCACTAAACAATCACACTTCATCGTCGTCCATAATGTGCAGCTTCTTTCTCCAGTAGCGGGAGTAGATGGCACCCAGAGGGTTGTGAGCCAGAAGGCGGTCCTTCACTACCAGGGCAGTGACCGGACCTTTGGCATTAGCGGTGAAAATCGTATCATGTCCCACGCAGAGGCCGCAGATGAGATATAAGTCCACGCCCTTTTCCGTCAGGAAGCGGGCCTGGAATTTCGGATTACACATGGGCTCATGGTCGGCGTCTGGATGAATTTGTTTCAATCCAAATTCAGATTTCGCAAAGGAGCAATTTTTGCAGCACACAGAATAAAATTCAAATCCCTGCTGCTCAAAAAATTTCGCGATATACCGCGCCTCTTCATTGAGACCGATGCAAAAAGCCATGCCCAATTTCTTGTAGCCCATCTTCTTCGCAAATTCTGCCGTCTCTTGCAAACGGCAAATGTCGCTGTAAAACGTAGCCTCCACATAAGCCGCGGCCTCCATGATCCGTTTCTCTTCCTCCGTATAGGCGCCGCGAATGACTTCCTCCTTCACACCGGTGCAATTGGTGCCATGCACATAGCAGGCATGATGCGGACAATGAGCACAATCAGCTTTCATGATGATTCCTCCCTCGCTTTTTACGAAAAGACTCTCTGCTCGTATTATAGCAGAAAGCCAGCGATAGGAATACGAGTGCATCTGCCATTCTCACATAGCGGAACGGTCTCTATATGAGAATGGCGTTCATCGCGTACTGACTACTGACCACCGACTACCGATTACTCAATCGTTAAGGAACCACAGTGACATATATGCACTGGCGGTATTTGCACTAGCCCGCCTTATCCCTTATCCCCTATCCCATATCCCTTGTTTTTTCGTATTGTTTTCCCCCTCCATTTCCTATAAAATAAAATCATACTACATTCTATATTTCTCAAAGGAGGCCAGCCATGATTCCATTTCTCCTACTGACTGCCCTTGTCATTTTTCTATGCGTTCTTCTGAACCGTGTCTCTGATAAATTGGGCATCCCGGTACTTTTAGCCTTTATCCTGTTGGGCATGTTCTTTGGCTCAGACGGCGTAGTGAAGATTTATTTTGAGAATTATGATTTTTCTGAGCAAATTTGTTCCACCGCTTTGATATTCATCATGTTTTACGGCGGCTTTGGTACGAACTGGAAAATGGCGAAGCCCATCGTGGCGCCCGCCGTGCTGCTTTCGAGCCTCGGCGTCGTGAGCACCGCCGTCCTGACCGGGCTTTTCATTCACTTCGTCCTGGGCGTCGAGTGGCTCATGAGTTTCCTCTTAGGCTCTGTCATTGCGTCCACCGATGCGGCGTCAGTCTTCTCTATCCTCCGTTCCAAAAGGCTGAACTTGAAATACAGCACCGCCTCTCTTTTGGAATTGGAAAGCGGCAGTAACGATCCCACGGCATACATGATGGCTCTCATCTGTGTTTCCCTCATGGACGGCTCCTCAGACATCTTCTCTACCCTGGGGCTTTTGTTCTGCCAGATTTTCTTCGGCCTCTTCTTCGGCTTTGCCATCGCCTTCCTGGCGAAATGGGCGCTGAAAAAGACCGCCTATCTCTCCGGCGGTTTTGATATGGTCTTCATGACGGCCATCGCCATTTTTTCTTATGCCGCCCCCTCGATACTTGACGGCAACGGCTATCTCTCTACCTACATCACCGGTATCATCTTGGGAAACAGTCAGTTCAAAGGCAAGAAGAACATCGTTCACTTTTTCGATGGCGCTACAAACCTGATGCAGATGATGATCTTCTTCCTCCTGGGGCTTCTCTCTACCCCATCGAAGCTTCCCGACGTGGCGTGGCCGGCCTTCCTCATCGCCCTCTTCATGACCTTCATCGCCCGCCCGGTTACGGTCTTTGGACTCATGATGCCCTTCAGCGCACCCAAGTCCGTCATGGCCCTCACCTCCTTCGCCGGACTTCGCGGTGCCTCAGCCATCGTATTTGCCATTGCTGCCTACACCCAGGCACCGGTGGATGACCTGGTCTTCCACATCACCTTCTTCATCGTCCTTCTCTCCATTCTGTTCCAGGGCGCCCTCCTTCCTTTGGCCGCTAAGAAACTGGACATGATCGACAATTCCAACGACGTCATGAAATCCTTCAACGACTATACGGAAGAAGCGCCGGTGCAATTCATCCAATTCACCGTGCCGGCACACCACTCCTGGTGTGGGAAATCTTTGAAGGAAATCACATTGCCGCCGGAAACGCTGGCGGTGCTCCTATGCCGGGGCAAAGAAAAAATCGTCCCCAATGGCAATACATTGCTGGAAGAAAATGACGAGCTCGTCCTCTCCGCCATGAGCGTAAAATCCTCCACCGGCATCGAGCTATCGGAAATCAACGTAGACGAAGGCAGCCGCTTCTACCACCGCTCCCTCGCCTCCCTCCACCTCCCGCCGGGGCACCTCATCATTTTGATTCTGCGAAATGGGGAAGTCATCATTCCTAGAGGCGATACGGTAATCGAGAAAGATGACCGGCTGGTAATGAACGAAATAAAGTAGCTGGTAGTCGGTAGTCGGTAGTCGGTAGTCGGTTCGCATTTGATTGCTTCCCCATCGTAGCCGTAAACCGTTTACCGTGTAACCGTAGTCCGAGTGTGCATACGATAATCGGAGATAGCACGACGTACGACTTACGACATAAATAGGTTCTTCTCCATGTTCCGCTACCGCCAGGCGAGTCGGTAAACGGTTATACGGTAACACGGACCACGGTAGTGGGGAAGCAGGCACGAGCGAACCGACTACCGATTACCGACCACCGACTACGCCAAGTAAAAAGCCGAAGCGAGATTAAACTCGCTTCGGCTTTTTACTTGCTATATATCAGCCATTACTGCTGGCTTTTCTTTACGTTTGCGCTCTTGTATCTTACCTGGCGGGAAAGAATCATCTTTCTCATGCGGATATTTTCCGGAGTCACTTCGACCAATTCGTCGTCGTTGATCCATTCCAGTGCGCTTTCCAGTGTGAACTGGCGGCATGGCGGCAACTTGATAGCGTCGTCGGAGCCGGAGGCACGGGTGTTGGTGAGGTGTTTCTTCTTGCATGGATTTACGTCCATGTCCTGGTCACGAGCGTTTTCGCCGATGATCATACCTTCGTACACTTCTACACCTGCATCGAGGAAGAGTTCGCCGCGATCGAGGACGGAGTTCAGGCCGTAAGCGGTGGTGGTGCCGTTTTCGAATGCCACGAGGGAGCCTCTGGTTCTGCCCGGGATGTCACCTTTGTACGGAGCATAGCCCTGGAATACATGGTACATGATGCCGGTGCCACGGGTGGTGGTGAGCATTTCATTTCTGAAACCGATGAGGCCACGAGCCGGGATGGAGAATTCCATCTTCATGTAGCCGGCCAGTTCTTCCATGGAAATCATTTCTGCTTTTCTCGGTCCAAGACCTTCCATGACAGCGCCCATGAATTCCTGCGGTACTTCAACGGTAAGGCGTTCGATTGGTTCGCACTTCTGGCCGTTGATAACTTTGTAAATAACCTGGGGCTTGGAAACTTCCATTTCAAAGCCTTCACGACGCATGGTTTCGATGAGGACGGAGAGGTGGAGTTCGCCGCGGCCGGATACTTTGAATGCATCGGAGGTATCGGTGTCTTCTACGCGAAGAGCCACGTTGGTTTCAATTTCCTTATAGAGACGGGCACGGATGTGACGGGAGGTAACGAAGTCGCCTTCACGGCCGGCGAATGGGCTCTTGTTGACATGGAATACCATGGACAGGGTCGGTTCGTCGATGTGAATAGCCGGCAGCGCTTCCGGATTGGTAGCATCTGCTACGGTTTCGCCGATGTTGATATCTTTGAAGCCAGCCATAGCGATGATGTCGCCCACTTTCGCTTCTTCTACCGGAGTACGTTTCATCCCCTGCCAGTTGAAGAGAGCGCCGATGTGGTCGGTGCGAATCTTTTCGCCATCGGTGATAGCCACAGTCATACCCTGCTTTGCGGTGCCACGGGTCACGCGGCCGATAGCCACTTTGCCCAGGTAGTCGTCAGCTTCCAGTGTGGTCACCATGACCTGCAGGCCGGCATCCGGGTCGCCTTCCGGACATGGGCAGCACTTCAGAATGGTTTCGAAGAGCGGATCCAGGTTGGTGCCTTCGTCATTCATGTGGAGCTTTGCGATACCGCTTCTTGCAGATGCATAGAGCAGCGGGAAATCGAGCTGGTCATCGTCCGCTTCCAGTTCCAGGAAGAGTTCCAGCACTTCGCCTTCTACGTCGGAAATACGCTGATCCGGGCGGTCGATTTTGTTGATGACAACGATTGGTTTCAGTTTGTGTTCCAATGCTTTGCGCAGTACGTACTTGGTCTGCGGCATCGGGCCTTCATGAGCATCTACGAGAAGGAGAACGCCGTCAACCATGTTCAGGATTCGTTCTACTTCGCCACCGAAATCCGCATGCCCTGGGGTGTCGACGATATTGATCTTCACTCCATCGTGCATTACAGAGGTATTCTTTGCCAGGATGGTGATGCCGCGTTCGCGTTCCAGCGGATTGGAGTCCATGACGCGTTCAGCGACTTTCTGGTTATCTCTGAAAATGTGGCTCTGCTTCAGCATAGCATCTACCAGAGTCGTCTTACCATGGTCGACGTGAGCGATAATGGCAATATTGCGGATATCTTCTCTTTTCATTTCTTTCCTTTTCCCCCTCGGGCTAACCTAAAGTCTATTTCTATGTAGAAATAGAAACTTCGCTGAGTCTCTCCTGCTTCCAGGACGCTCATTTCTTTTATAGAACAATAATACAATTCATTTTACCACAGGAATGCAAGAGAATGAAATAATTTTTTAAAATCTTTGTAAATGGGCTTAGACCGCGGGCACATTTCACTGCGTTGGGAGGATATTCAAAACGGTTCAAGGTTCAAAGCTCAAGAGGAAGTGCGCCGCACCACAACTTGAACCTCGAACCTCGAACCGTTTGCCAAAATATTTTTCAAAAAAATTTCAAAAGGGGCTTGCAATTTTTCTTGCCATAGTGCATAATAGCTTTCGTCAGCACATGGGCGATTAGCTCAGCTGGGAGAGCGTCTGCCTTACAAGCAGAATGTCGGCAGTTCGATCCTGTCATCGCCCACCA
>CAVHZP010000024.1:0-916 GCA_963640485.1 bacterium
GCACCATTGGGCTGGTCAGAAATTCAGATGGCGATTTAATCAGTGTTTCCTTAGAAAAAGGAGGTCGTCACTGATGGGTATTCAAATTGAACGAATCAAATTCGAAAATTATAGACAGTATGGCACCACAGAAATCAATTTCGTGCCGGATCCCAAAGCCGACACGAAGCTCTTTGCTTTTGTAGCGCAGAATGGTACCGGCAAAACCACCTTGCTGAAAGCGATTACCTGGTGTCTTTATGGCGCCGAAGCGTCGAATTTTTCGAGCACCAGCAAAAGCTCGAAGCGCCTTCCTTTGGCGAACAACACGACTCTGGCATCTGCCAAAGATGATGAGAAGGTACCGGTATCTGTAGCGTTCCGGTTTACCGATGAGGAAGGAAACACCATCGAGTTTACTAGAAAAACTTTCTATAAAAATAAGGGTAAAGGGTCGTACCTGCAGGGCCCCGATGATTTCAGTGTGACCATCACCCCGCCTGATGGTAGAAATACCAAAACCCTTCTGAGCGAGCAGGCCGATTTGTTTTTGAAGAAATATTTCGATGCAGCCATTTCCAATTTCTATTTCTTTGACGGAGAAAAGCTGGCGGCTTTTTTCAAAACCGATTTGAAGGATTCTATTTACAATATTGCACAGGTGCACTTGTTGGAAAACACTATCAGCCATGTGGGTGTCGTAAAGCGGGAACTGAATAAGAAAATCGGAAAGCAGTTGCCGGATATTGAGGCGAAGCAGAGCCAGATTGACGGCAAGCAGGTATTCATCAAAGGAATTGAAGCGGAACTTAATCAGGTTATCTTAGCGCTTAGACAGGCGAAGGAAGATTTCGATAAAGCAGCAGACGCCGTTCGCAGCTATCTCCCTGTACAGGAGCTCCAGAAAAAGCGGGAAAAATTGCTGGGAGAGCAGGCA
>CAVHZP010000024.1:926-15522 GCA_963640485.1 bacterium
GGCAGAGATAGAGAAGGATTTGGAAAAACTGAAAAATGAGAAAATCATATTTGTTCAACAATATCTGACGCTGCTTCATTTATATCCGAGAATCAAAAAGGTGGCGGACTATATTTCTTTAAAAGCGAAAACCGGGAAATTGCCGCCGTCCATCGATCGCACGCAGATCATTTCCTTGTTGGAAAATATCAAGCGCCATATGGAGCAGGATTGCCCGATGTGCGGCCATCATCTCAGCGAAGCAGATATGGCTCACTTGGAAACGGTGCTGGGGCAGTACGATATTTCTTCTGCCACGTCCAATTTCTTGAGCAGCATGCTGGGACCTTTGGAGGCCGCCATGCAGAAGGTGCATAACTATCCCAAGCGTCGAAATGATATCCAGGAGAAGAGCAAGGGTCTGAAGAAACGAGAGCTTGCCAATGTGAAGGAACTGGAGAAGGTCAATGCAGACTTCGCCAATGCCGGCGGCGAGGCGGGGCAGGTCAAGGCTGCAGCATTGAATGAGCAGTACAACCAGGCGAGAGCGCATTTGCTTACGTTGGAGAGGGACAAGGTACGTCGAGAGGAAGATCTCAGAAGAGCGAAGGAAGAACTGGAAGGCTTGAACAAAGAGATGGAAGGCTATCAGGAAAAGCAGACTATAGAAAAAGAAACGCGTGAAAGACTGCATGTCCTGGGCAAGTTGGGAAAAGCCTTTGAAACGGTTCGCGATGAGATTGTGGACGAAACGAAGACCGAGATGCAGAAGCTCACCTGGGAAACGTTCTCTTCTATGATTTGGAAGAAGAATACATTTGGCAAGATTGATATCGATGATAACTACAGCGTGACTTTGTATAACATTTACGGCCAGCCAATGAATGCTGACGCATCGGCTACGGAAGCCATGGCGCTGGCGTATGCCTTCACGCTGTCGGTGCATCAGGTATCCGGCCAGAATAGTCCGCTGGTTATCGACTCTCCTTTGGGACGTGTATCTGATGAGAACCGTGAAAAAATGGCGGCGGCGCTCCTCGCGGTAGCGAAAGAAAAGCAGATCATCATGCTCTTTACGCCGGATGAATATTCTGCGCCGGTGAAAAAGATGTACGAGACCCATGGGACAGTCAGACAGTTGAAGCTGTCGGCTGGAGAGAATTTCTTGGAAGAGGTGAAGCCTTATGGAAGATAGAAGAGCCAATATTTCAGAGCGGGATAGAAAATTTCTGGAAGAGAACAAAGATAAATTCGGCCTGGGAGAAACGGCAGCGAAAGATATCTACGCTTTGACTGTAGCCTTGGGCATGGAAGACCCTAAGGAGATGGCGAAGAAAAATACCAGTTGGATTCGTGCGGCCACCATCGATATGAATAGCCGCGCGGTTATTGCCAGCGCCAGACTGGGATCTGACGATATCACCGATGAGAATATCAATCAGTTTGCGGAATATAATGCCTGCATTTCCTTTGCTGACCAGTGTTCTTATGCGGGCTTTGAGAAGCTGGCGCAGATGATAACGGAAGCAGAAGGCGATGATGATATTCTGATTTCCGAACTGATGCGCGAGCTGGATCGCTTGTATGAAAAGAACGTAAAGCCGGAAGAAAGTTTACAGATTTGTTGATTTTTGCCCAAAGAAGCAGATACAATATTTTTTAGAAAAGATTGTATCTGCTTTTTGATTGAAAGAGGTAGAGAAATGGGGTTTCGATTTCAGCGGCGGATCAAGATTCTTCCCGGCGTGACTTTGAATGTGAGCAAGAGTGGCGTGAGTACGTCCATCGGGACGCGGGGCGCTCATGTGACTTTGGGGAAGAATGGGGTCAGGACGACGGTGGGGATTCCCGGGACGGGGATTTCTTATACCACGGTGTCGAAGGGAGCCAGTAGCAAGAAGGCGGCGGCTCCGGCGGGGCTGCCTTATTTGAAGCGGTGTCCTTACTGCGGCCACGGGATGCGGAAGCGTTGGGAGGCGTGCCCGGAGTGCGGGCATACGCTGGAGCAGCCGCTTCCGGCGGGTTGGACGAAGTGCGCTTGCGGGATGGTGTATTCCTCGGGGACGCCGCGTTGCTGCTTTGCCTGCGGCCGGCAGCTGGTGAATGAGCCTTTGAAGGAGTGGCCGCCTTTGACGGAGGAAATGGAGAAGGCTTACGAGGCGGAGGATTGCTCGGTGTGTCCCCATTGCAATGGTCCGGTGCCGAACCGGGAGGGGACGCGGTATTGCAATAATTGCGGCGGCATGGTGACGACGAAGCGGGATGTGGAGACGATCTGGTACGCCATCGGGCTGCTGGTGGTGATCGGGGTGATTGTGTGGTGGATAGGGTAGCCGTTTTCCGCTATCGGTTTGGTAGTCGGTGGTCAGTGGTCGGTAGTCGGGGCGCGTTTGAGTGCTTAGTCAAATGCGTCTTATACCTTTCGGTCTAGTGAACGATTTTCCAAAAGCGGAAAAAGTTTTCACTATACTGAAAGGTTTTTTGATTTTTAAAAAAGTTTTCAGTATACTGGGGGAAGAGGTGAGTGAAATGATACAGAGAGAGCATTATATTTCTCAGATACGACCGTTTTATGATAGCGACTTGATCAAAATTATTACGGGCATTCGGCGGTCGGGGAAGTCTGTGATTTTGAATCAGATCCGGCAAGAGCTGGAGGATGCGGGCAAGGCGGTGCTGGCTATCAATTTCGAGGATACGCTGACGCTGCGGGAGATCCCGGATGGGGAGGCTCTGGTTTCTTTTGTGATGGGGAAGAAGGGGCCGGGGAAGTGTTATTTATTTCTGGATGAGTTGCAGCTGTTACCGGGGTGGAATCTGGCGTGCCGGACGCTTCGGCTTCATGATATTTCTATTTTCATCACCGGGAGCAATTCGAAGCTGTTGTCGAAGGAGTTCACGAAGGAGTTGTCGGGGCGGTATGTGGATTTCTGCGTGCGGCCTTTTGTGTACAAGGAAATCGTGGCGTACATGAAGGAGCTGGGGCGTGAGGCGGAGATCGGGGATTATCTGGTGTATGGCGGTTTTCCGAAGCGGCTGGAGTTTGCAGAGCGGGAGGCGATGATGCGGTATCTCCTGGATTTGCATCAGACCATTGTGCTGAATGATATTTTGAATCGCTATCAGATTCGCAAGGCTGAGGTGTTCAGGAAGCTGGTGGATTATGTGATGGTTTCCAATGCGCGGATTTTCAGTGCCAGTTCGATTCAGAAATATTTGCGGAGTCAGCAGATCGGGATTTCTATCAATACGGTGATGAAGTATCTGGGGTATCTGGAGGAGGCGTATGTGATTCGTCAGGTGCCGCAGTATTCGCTGAAGGCGAAGCGGCGGCTGGAGTTTTATGAGAAGCTCTATGATGAGGATGTGGCGTTCAATACGATTCACCAGCCTTTCGGTCGCTACGATGTGACGCACAATCTGGAGAATGTGGTATATAACGAATTGGTTTACATGGGCTATGAGGTCTATGTGTTCAATCATAAGGGACAGGAAATCGATTTCATCGCGGCGAAGGATCGCAAGGAGTATTTGATTCAGGTGGCGTACACGGTGGCAGAGGAGAAGGCGTATGAGCGGGAGTTCGGCGCTTTCGCCGGCCTGGATAATGCGAGGGAAAAAATCCTGATCACTCACGATGATTTTGATTACTCCACCAGTACGGTGCGGCATATCCGGTTGAAAGATTTCCTGCGGATGGAGTCGCTGGGTGAGTAGTAGTTGGGGCGCGTTTGGCTTTGGCGGGAGTTTTGCCGTTTTCCGCTACGAGTGAGGCATCACCCGCCCTACGGGCACCCTCTTCAGGGAAGAGGGCATGACGCGTTTGAGTGCTTAGTCAAATGCGTCTTATACCTTTCGGTCTAGTGAAAGATTTTCAAAAAATGGAAAAAGTTTTCACTATACTGAAAGGTTTTTTGATTTTTGGAAAAGTTTTCAGTAGGGCTTCGGGGAGTTGGTGCTTGGGACGTGAAGAAGGCTGGTGTCAGCGGGCAAGTTTGCCGCTGGTGGTGATGGATCCGAGGGCTGCGCTCAGGATGACGAGGCAAGGGAATGGTAACAAGAAATATTTTGCTGCCGCTAATTGCGGGACGCATTTGGCGCATTGGTGAGATGTTTCTCTGGCCGGCTAGCAGCCAGCAGCTAGTAGCTAGAAGCCGCAGCGACATGTTTGCACCAGTGGATGCGGCACTAGCGGTGAGCCATCACCCGCCCTTCGGGTACCCGCTTCAGGGAAGAGGGCAGGGCGAGCTAACCTCCACCGCTGCGCGGTCCCCCTCCTTCCAAAGGAAGGCGGTCACATTGCGGAAGGCGCGCCCCGACCCCCGACTACTAAAACCGACAGCGGAAAAAGCGCATATTATTTCCTTGCATTTTCCCTTCCCCGGTGCTAAAATGCTCTGGAACAAAACGCCCGAAAAAATCAATAGGAAAATTTGACGCATAAATATTTCTATAACCGACTTAAAAATATTTATAAAAGAATTTTCAGAAGGTTTGCTATATAAATTTTCTTTATGGGTTTTCAGGGTGAAAAGTTGCAGTGATGGGAAATATGTGATAAAATTTCTATCTGCAACTGTTCTTTTATGGAGTATATAATAGTATGTAAAAAGTTTTCAGCAGGGCAAGGGATGGCGATTTAATCAGTGTTTCCCTTGCTTCTTTTTGCCGGGAGCGGTGCATACATTTTTTATGAAAGGGTGAGGCGAGGAATGCCGAACAGCAAGATGTTCAGACCTGTCCAGGTGGGTAAGAAGAAGAGATATACCTATGCCAGATCGCAGGAAGTACTGAAGATGCCCCATTTGCTTGACCTGCAGACGAAGTCTTATGAATGGTTCTGCAAGGAAGGCTTGGCGGATGTTTTCGCAGATATTTCTCCTATCGAGGATAGCGCGAAGAAGTGGGCTCTCCACTTTGGGGAATTTTATTTCACCAAAGGGAAGTACAATATCGAACAGTGCAAAGCGAAGGATGTCAATTATTCTGCTCCGCTGTATGTAAAGGTTCGTCTGGAAAATAAGGAAACCGGTGAGCTGAAGGAGCACGATCTGTTCATGGGTGATTTCCCGGTCATGACGGATACGGGCACGTTCATCATCAATGGTGCGGAACGTGTCATCGTTTCCCAGTTGGTTCGTTCCCCGGGCGTGTACTACAAGAGAGAGCGCGATGCGTTCGACAAGGAAATCTACACGGCTCAGCTGATCCCGAACCGCGGTGCCTGGATCGAATTGGAATCGGATCCGGCAGGTTCCCTCTCTGTCCGTATCGACCGCAACCGCAAGATGCCTGTGACGGTGCTGATTCGTGCGCTGGGTTACTCTTCCAATGAGGAAATCCTGGAACTTTTCGACCATGATATCCACATCGAAAGAACTCTGGAAAAGGATAACACCACTGACAGAAAGTCTGCGCTCATCGAAATTTACCACAAGCTCCGCCCGGGCGAACCGGCTACGGAAGAAAGTGGTACCACACTTTTGAACAATTTCTTCTTCGACCCGCGTCGTTATGACCTGGCGAAGGTTGGCCGTTATAAGCTGAATAAGAAGCTGTCCTGGAAGAACCGTCTCCTGGGACACAAGATCGATGCGCCGATCGTCAATATGGAAACCGGCGAAGTCATTATTGAAGGAAATAGCACCATCGATGCAGAGGCTATCAAAATCATCGAGGAAAGCGGCGTATTCTCTTCCTTTGACCAGGTAGAGGTAATGACCCAGAAGGACGACGGCACTTTGGTTAAGGTGATCTGCTCTTCCGGAAACCGCGATGATAACCACCGTATCCTGGATACTTGCGATATTATTTCCTGCATCGACTATCTGCTGAATATGATGCAGGGCTATGGCAAGAGCGATGATATCGACCATCTGGGCAACCGCCGCGTGCGTTGCGTAGGCGAACTTCTGCAGAACCAGTTCCGTATCGGTCTGACCCGTATGGAAAGAGTGGTTCGTGAAAGAATGACCACTCAGGATCAGGACAAGATGACTCCTCAGGCGCTGGTCAATATCCGCCCGGTTGTGGCAGCTATCAAGGAATTCTTCGGTAGTTCCCAGTTGTCCCAGTTCATGGACCAGACGAACCCGCTGGCAGAGCTGACTCACAAGCGTCGTCTCTCCGCATTGGGCCCCGGCGGTCTGTCCCGTGAACGTGCAGGCTTCGAAGTCCGCGACGTACACTATTCTCACTATGGCCGTATGTGCCCGGTAGAAACCCCTGAAGGTCCGAACATCGGCCTGATTTCTTCCCTGTCCAACTACGGTATCATCAATAAATACGGTCTCATCGAGACGCCGTACCGCCTGATTGATCAGGAAACCCACACTGTCACCGATGAATGCAAGTATGTCACCGCTGATATTGAAGAAAATAAGATCATCGCCCAGGCCAGCGAACCGCTGGATGCGGAAGGCCATTTCATTCATAAGAATGTAGCCAGCCGCCGCGGCCCGGACGTATTGGAAGCAGAACCGGAAGAAGTCAAGCTGATGGACGTATCTCCGAAGCAGGTCGTTTCTATCGGTACCTCTCTGATTCCATTCCTGGAACACGATGATACGAACCGTGCCCTCATGGGTGCGAACATGCAGCGTCAGGCTGTGCCGCTGCTCCGTCCGGAAGCGCCGCTTGTCGGCACCGGTATGGAATGGGTAGCCGGTCAGGACTCCGGTGTCTGCATCCTCGCGAAGAAGGGCGGCACCGTAGAACGCATCAGCGGCCGTCAGATCATTGTCAGAAATGATGATGGCGAGCTGGACACTTACGACGTGATCAAGTTCATGCGTTCCAACCAGTCCACCTGCATCAACCAGCACATCCTCGTTTCCAAAGGCGAACGTGTCGAAGCCGGCGATACTCTGGCTGACGGCATGGCTACCGATGGCGGCGAACTGGCGCTGGGCCACAATGTACTGGTAGCCTTCGTATCCTGGGAAGGGTACAACCACGAAGACGCCGTTCTGATTTCCGAACGCCTCTGCAAGGATGACCTGTACACCTCCATCCACATCGAAGAATACGAATGCGACGCCCGCGACACAAAGCTGGGCGAAGAAGAAATCACCCGCCAGCTGTCTTCCGTTTCCGAAGACGCTGTGAAATACCTGGACGAAAACGGCATCATCATGGTCGGTGCTGACGTTCGCCCCGGCGATATCCTGGTCGGCAAAGTTACCCCGAAGGGCGAAACCGAACTGACTCCGGAAGAAAGACTGCTCCGCGCCATCTTCGGCGACAAGGAAAGAGAAGTCCGCGATACGTCCCTCCGTGTACCCCACGGCGAATTTGGTAAGGTCGTAGACGTGAAGGTCTTCACCCGTGAAAACGGCGATGAACTGGCGCCCGGCGTGAACAAGCTGGTTCGCGTATACATCGCACAGAAACGTAAGATCCGCGAAGGCGATAAGATGGCAGGTCGTCATGGTAACAAGTGCGTATGCTCCCGTATCATGCCGGCAGAAGATATGCCATTCACCGCTGATGGCCGTCCGGTGGATCTGGTACTGAATCCTCTGGGCGTACCGTCCCGAATGAACATCGGCCAGATTCTGGAAATTCATCTGTCCTGGGCTTGCCATATGCTGGGTGAAGAAATCCATGCAGCTCTGGCAGCCGGCGAAGGCAGTGCAAAATATGAAGAAGTGAAGCAGCGTCTCATCGACTGCGGCTATGATTTCGATACCTACGGTATGCCGGAACCGACGGAGTCGGGCATCCACATCGCTACCCCGGTATTCGACGGTTGCCGAGATGAAGACCTGGCAGCGACCCTGAAGGCAGCAGACCTGCCGGCAGGTGCGAAAGCCGATCTCTATGATGGCCGTACCGGTGAAAAACTGGACAACCCGGTCACCATCGGCTGGAAATACATGCTGAAGCTCCATCACCTGGTAGACGACAAAATCCATGCCCGTTCCACCGGCCCATACTCCCTGGTTACCCAGCAGCCACTGGGCGGCAAGGCACAGTTCGGCGGCCAGCGTTTCGGCGAAATGGAAGTTTGGGCACTGGAAGCATACGGTGCCGCTTACACCCTCCAGGAAATCCTGACTGTGAAGTCCGACGATGTCATCGGCCGTGTAAAGGCGTACGAAAAGATCGTCAAAGGCGAAAATATCCCGAGCCCGGGCGTTCCGGAATCCTTCAAGGTACTCATGAAGGAACTCCAGTCCATCGGCCTCGACGTCCGAATCCTGAACGAAAATGGCGACGAAGTGGTGCTGAAAGAACTGGACGAAAGCGATCTGGAACAGGGCTACGGCAGCGGCCAGCCATGGCACAGAGATGAACTGAAAGAAGCTATGGAAGGCGATGACGCCGTTTCCAACTCCAGAAGCGCCATGGAAACTTCCATGAATGGCGGCGAAGCGGCTATCGACAACGATGTGGCTTCCTTCAATGACGCCCTGGAAGCAGCTGTCAATGCACCGGTCGATGAAGAAGCCGGATTTGGCGAAACTGATCTCGATACTGAACTTGGCTTCAACGGATTTGGAAGCCAGGAAGACTGATTCCGGAAAGGAGCGCTAATCAATTGTTAGACGTAAATGAATTCGACTCCATGAAAATCGGTATCGCTTCTCCGGAAAAGATCCTTGAGTGGTCTCACGGTGAAGTGACAAAGCCGGAAACAATCAATTACAGAACCCTGAAAGCGGAAACTGACGGCCTCTTCTGTGAAAAGATTTTCGGACCGACAAAAGACTGGGAATGTAAGTGCGGCAAATACAAGAAGATGCGTTACAGAGGCACCGTGTGCGACAAGTGCGGCGTCGAAGTGACCTCCTCCAAAGTGCGCCGTGAACGCATGGGCCATATTTCCCTGGCCTGCCCGGTATCCCATATCTGGTATTTCAAGGGCACTCCGTCCCGCATCGGTCTGATTCTTGAAATCTCCCCGAGACAGCTGGAAAGAGTCCTCTATTTCGCAGCATACATCGTCCTGGACCCGGGCGAAACGAACCTCTCCAAGTGCCAGGTCCTGAACGAAAGCGAATACCAGGCAGCCGTAGCTGAATACGGCAAGAAATCCTTCAAAGCCCAGATGGGCGCTGAAGCCATCCAGTACCTGCTGAAGGAATTGGACCTGCCGAAGCTCGAAGTAGCTCTGCAGAAGGAAATCGAAGAAGGCAGCGGCCAGCGCAAGATGCGTTGCATCCGCCGTCTTGAAGAAGTGGAAGCTTTCCTGCAGTCCGGCAACAAACCGGAATGGATGATCATGACCGTCCTTCCGGTCATTCCTCCGGATCTGCGTCCGATGGTTCAGCTCGACGGTGGCCGTTTCGCTACCTCCGACCTGAACGATCTCTATCGCCGTGTTATCAACAGAAACAATCGTCTGAAACGCCTGATGGAACTGGGCGCACCGGAAATCATCATCAGAAACGAAAAGCGCATGCTCCAGGAAGCGGTGGATGCGCTCATCGATAACGGCCGCCGCGGTCGTGCGGTATCCGGCCCGGGCAACCGCCCGCTGAAATCCCTTTCCGACATGCTGAAAGGTAAGCAGGGCCGTTTCCGTCAGAACCTGCTCGGTAAACGCGTCGACTATTCCGGCCGTTCCGTAATCGTAGTAGGTCCGGAACTGAAAATGTACCAGTGCGGTCTGCCGAAGGAAATGGCTATCGAACTCTTCAAGCCGTTCATCATGCATGAACTGATCAAGAGAGGCGTAGCAAGCAACCTGAAAGCTGCCCGTAAGAAAGTAGACAAGCTGGCTCCGGAAGTCTGGGACGTCCTGGGCGATGTCATCAAAGAACACCCGGTCCTCCTGAACCGTGCACCTACGCTCCACAGACTGGGCATCCAGGCCTTCGAACCAATCCTCTGGGAAGGCCGCGCCATCAAATTGCATCCATTGGTATGCCCGGGCTACAACGCCGACTTCGACGGTGACCAGATGGCCTGCCATCTGCCGCTGTCCGTAGAAGCACAGGCAGAAGCCCGCACCCTGATGCTCTCCATCAACAATATCCTCTCCACAAAGGACGGCAAACCGGTCGCTATTCCTTCCCAGGATATGATTCTCGGCGCTTACTACCTCACCATCGTAGAAACCGCCAACGATACGAAAGTCGAATTCACCGAAGAAGAAAAGAAAGCCAATCCGAAGGCGAAATTCGACGTCATGAAGCAGTGGAAAACCGCGGAAGACGAAATGGACTCCTCCCAGATCCACTCCTTCAACGGCTATGACGAAGTCATGCTGGCGTACACCCTCCATGAAATCAAAATCCATGATTTCATCAAAGTACACATCCCGAAGGAAGACCGTCCCGACGGATTCAACGAAAGCGATGACGATCTCGTCATCACCACTCCGGGCCGCCTGATTTTCAACTACGCGATCCCGAGAGAACTTCGTTTCTTCTACAAACGCCATGAAAAGCGGGTAGATGAAAACGGCAACACCTACATCGTAGAAAACAACGGCCTTGGCGTCACCATCGGCAAGAAGCAGATGGGCAAGCTGGTCAATGACTGCTTCAAGAAACTGGGCTTCAAAGCCACTGGCGACCTCTTGGACTCCGTCAAAGCACTGGGCTTCCACTACGCTCTCGTTTCCGGTATTTCCATCGGCATCTACGACGTCGCTGTACCGCCGAAGAAGAATGAAATCCTGGAAGACGGCGATGCGAAAGTTGACCAGATTAAGAGATTCTTCCGCCGCGGCCTCATGACCGATGACGAAAGATACAGAAGAGTCGTAGAAGTATGGAGCAAGAAGACCGACGAAGTCGGCGCTGCCATGAAGAGCTCCATGGTGAAATTCAACCCGCTGACCATGATGGCACAGTCCGGCGCCCGCGGTAATGATAACCAGATCCGTCAGCTGGCAGGTATGCGCGGCCTCATCGCCGATACCTCCGGTAAGACCGTAGAACTCCCGGTAAAGGCAAACTTCCGTGAAGGCCTCACCGTCCTCGACTACTTTACCTCTTCCCACGGCGCCCGCAAAGGCTTGGCCGATACCGCACTTCGTACCGCCGATTCCGGTTACCTGACCCGTCGTCTCGTCGATGTATCCCAGGACGTCATTGTCCGTGAAGAAGACTGCGACGTACAGGTACTGAACTTCGACAGAGAACAGAGCATCATCGCTTCCGCTCCGGCTGTAAAGAGCATTATCATGCATCTGAAACCGCAGCTCCTGGGCACCGTCCTCGACGAAGACGTACTGGACCGCAGAAATGGAAATATCCTCCTCGTCAAAGGCAAGACCCTTGACGCCGACGATATCACCCTCCTGAACCGTCACCTGGTAGAAACCATCACCGTCATCGTGCCGAGTGCTGAAGGCATCGAAGCCGAAGACCCGATCACTTACGATCTCGGTACCACCGATGCCGTGGCTGAATACAACCGCGCTATGCGCCACCACCTGGAAGCGCACTTCAAAGGCAAGCTCCTGGAAGAAGACGCTCTCGATCGTGAAGGCCGCGTAGTCATCCCGGCAGGCACCGAAATCACCCAGGAAGTGGCTGAAACCATCCTCGCTTCCGACATCCCGGTACTGAAAGTACGCATGGATGAAGCGGAAGGTGTGGAAGTTTCCCTCATCGAAGAAAAAGGCCAGCCCATCGAATCCCTGGCAGACCGTATCGCAGGCCGCTGCCCGCTGGAAGACATCAAGAATCCGCAGACCGGCGAAATCATTGCGAAGAAGAACGAAGAGATTTCCGACAGCCAGGCTGAAGAAATCCAGAAATACTACGACAAACTGAAAGTCCGCTCCATCCTCACCTGCCGCTCCGCTCATGGCGTATGCGCGAAGTGCTATGGTAGAAACCTGGCAACCGGCCGTCACGTAGAAATCGGCGAAGCAGTCGGCATCATCGCTGCGCAGTCCATCGGCGAACCGGGTACCCAGCTGACCATGCGTACCTTCCATACCGGCGGCGTAGCATCGGCAGAAGATATTACCCAGGGTCTTCCACGTGTCGAAGAATTGTTCGAAGCCAGAAAACCAAAGGGCAATGCCATCATTTCCCGCATCGACGGCGTAGTCTCCATCGCCAGCGCAGAAGATAACCCGAACGTCAAAGTGATTACCATCACCGGCGAAAACGGCGAATCCGAAAGCGAAAAGATTCCGGTAGCGAAGAAGATCTCCGTCACCAACGGCGAAGTCATCAAAGCCGGCACCCGCCTCTTCGAAGGTAACGTGAACCCTCACGACATCCTCGACGTACTCGGCGTACAGGCTACCCAGAACTACATCGTAAAAGAAGTCCAGAAAGTATACCGCAGCCAGGGCGTAGAAATCAATGATAAGCACATCGAAATCATTGTTCACCAGATGCTCCGTAAGATCAAAATTACAGAACCCGGTGGCTCCGGCTGGCTCCCCGGCGAGACTGTGGACATCGTAGCCTTCCGCGCTATGAATGAACGCCTCGAAGACGAAGGCAAAGAAAAGGTTCAGGGCGAAAACCAGCTCCTTGGTACCACCAAGGCAGCCCTCGCTACCGACTCCTTCCTCTCTGCTGCATCCTTCCAGGAAACCACCAGAGTCCTCACCGAAGCGGCTATCAAAGGCAAAGAAGATCCGCTCCTCGGCCTCAAGGAAAACGTCATCATCGGCAAACTCATCCCCGCAGGTACCGGCATGTCCCGCTACCGCAAACTGGATGTCATCCACCATGGTGAATCCTTCGAATCCGGCATGGATTGATTCAAATAGAAAAAGAGCTGTGAGAAATCACGGCTCTTTTCTTATGTTAGCGGTTTTGTAGTCGGTAGTCGGTAGTCAGTAGTCGGGGCGCATTTTGCGGTCTCTCCAATTTGCCTTCTTCCCTGAAGAAGGTGGCCGTAGGCCGGATGATGCCGTTGAAAGTGAGGAGTGAAGAGCTGTGTGCGCCACACCACTCTCTACCCCCTTCCGTTGGAAGGGGGAGGGCCCGAAGGGCGGGGGTTGGCTCTGCGCCAAGCCTTCTTCCCTGAAGAAGGTGGTCGTAGGTCGGATGATGCTTGAATCAAAATGTTTCTCTAGCCGGCTAGCAGCTAGGAGCTGCAGCTCTATGTACGCACCAGCGGGAGAGGCACTAACGTGCCTCTGAAAACCCCTTGCATGAAACGCTCTGATTCTCTACAATAAAGAGGATAAATTTCTTCGAAGAGTAATCAAGGAGATGCTATGCGCAAGAAGATAATGCAGATTTCCATGGCGCTGGCCCTCAGCTTTTTCGGCGGGGCATTGGCGAGTGCGGAGGATCTGGTGATAGAAGGCCTCGGGCGTTTGCCGCTGGGGGACCAGGTGACTGTGGTGGACGGCGGGCACACAAAGCTCAATGAATTCATGATTCAGGCGATCCATCAGAAAGATTACGGCAAGTCCGTGAGAGCGGCCATGTGGTCCATCCTCACCGTGCCGCCGGGAATGAATCTGTACCCCGATAAACCGCCGTATCCCTACGACACCATGCACATGTATCAGATCCGCAAGGAAGATGTCCGCGGCACATACAGCGCCGGCGTGTTTGTCATCAAAGGCAGCGCTGAAGATTTCTTCCACGGCGGGAAACCGAGAGCCGCCAATTTCTGGAAGAATGCATTCCGCGAAGACGCTGAGCGGCCCACGTCTCTCTTTGGGATGCCCAAAATCCGTACCGAAGAATTTCAGGCGCTGATGGATGAGGTTCTTCAGGAAAAGAAAGGACCGTCTCTTAAGGTAAAAATCCTGACTTTCAGTCCCTGGCGGGCGCTGCCGAACGAAGACGGCACCTATCGCTGGGTGCAGGAGGCGAAGGTGGTCATGACGAACGAGAAGGGGCTCTCCTTCCCGTTGTGGATTACCTCCAGCCTTTTGAAAGAGGGCGATACCTATTACCTCATCGAAATCAATGGCAGCCACATGGCGGCAGAGAAATTGTCCAATGACATCCTTTACGGATTCTATCGGCTGAAACGGTGATTGGGAGGCTTTCATGAAATGGAAAATAATGGCACTGACAGCGCTGACCGCCGCTTGCCTCGCCGGGAGCGCCGGTGCCTATGATATGAACCAGGTAGCTGCGAAAGCGCTGCCGAAGCAGTTTGCCTACCAGGACATCGCCGGAGAGCAAACCCTCTCCTTCATGGGACAGGAAATCCCGTACCAGATGGGGCAGCTGCAAATTACTTTAAAGAAACAGCAACGCTTCGCGTCGGGCTACATCATCCGCGGCGAATTGCCGGTGGCTATGGCAGACGTGATGAAGCCCTATTTCAAAATGAACCGGGACGAAAAAGTGTGGCAGCAGCTCACCCGCATGAACCGGGCGCTTTTGAATCCCGATTCGCCGCTTAGGAAATCCATCGAAGAAACTATGCTGACACTGGCAGAGAATTCCCTGGGCCCCGTGGCGCGGTCGGCAGTGACAGTGGATATTTCCAATGTAGAACCCTTCCGCCGCCTCACCAGCGACGAGGCTTACGTCTACACCGCCGGCGGCCTCATCACTTATAATGCCGAAGGGATGCTACTCCCCATGTACTGCCGCGCCTACTTTTTTCCCAGTGATAGCGCACTGCAGGTGATGATGCTCTTCACACCAGATGAAGGCAAAGCCCCTTTGCTCTACGCCATCGACGACCTGGCCAACGAAGCCGCGAAAGAATCCCTCATGGG
>CAVHZP010000025.1:0-15063 GCA_963640485.1 bacterium
CTTTTCTTTCATATTTCATAATGCGTACAAAGGCGAAAAATGGTACAATAAAATGAACTATGACGCCTTGGAGGTCATTATGGAAACTATTGGATTATTAGCCGGCATCGGGACGCTTCCGGTGGAGTTCATCGAAGCGGTGAAGATGCAGGGATACCGCGTGGTATGCATCGCCGTCACGCCGGGCATCGAGCCGAAACTTTCGGAAATCGCTGATGTGTATTATGACATCAGCGCCTTTAAATTAGATAAGGTCATCAAGACTTTGGTGAAAGAAGAAGTCAAGGAAGTGACCATGATCGGTAAAGTCACCAAGGAGTGGCTCTACAAATCTCACACGCTCCCGGATCTCCGGGCGCTGAAGCTTTTGAATAAGCTTCGCAAAATGAATTTCAAGGACGACACCATCACGCTGGCCATTGTCGATGAGCTGGCGAAAGATGGGATTTCCGTCCTGGACCAGACGAAGTATTTGAAACCTCTCATGCCGGGGCCCCAGGTCTTCACGAAGAAGAAACCCACCGATGCGGAAATGGCAGACGTGCTCTTCGGCTTTGAGACAGCGAAAGCCATCGGCGCCATTGACTTGGGTCAGACCGTGGTGGTGAAGGGCCAGGCGGTGATGGCGGTGGAAGCCATCGAAGGCACCGACGCCTGCATCAAGCGCGGCGGTACCCTTGCCCGTGGCGGCGCGGTGGTGGTAAAGACTGCGAAACCCCAGCAGGACACCCGCTTCGACATGCCGGCGGTGGGGCTCACCACGCTGCGATCCATGGAAGAGAGCGGCTGCACGGTGCTTGCCATCGAAGCTTATCGGACTTTATTTGCAGAAAAAGAACAGGTCCTGGCGGAAGCGAACAAGAAGGGCATCGTCATTTTGGCCGTTGAAGGCAAATAATTGAGGAAAACCTATGAAAATTATGATGTCTGCCGGCGAAGCGTCGGGGGATATGCACGGCGGCGCCGTTGCAGCAGAAATAAAAAGGCTCCATCCTGAATTTGAAATTTTCGGCATGGGCGGTGAGGACATGCGCCAAAGCGGTGTCCGCATCATTTACGACATAGAAAATCTGGGCATCATCGGCGTGGTGGAAGTCTTAAAGCACCTGCCCCTTTTCTTCAAGCTCCGCGACCTTCTGAAAGAAGCGATGCTGAAAGAAAAGCCCGATGTGCTGGTGTGCATCGACTATCCGGGATTCAACATGAAAATCGCTCACATGGCGAAAGCGCTGGGCATCCCGGTGGTTTACTACATCGCGCCCACCATTTGGGCATGGAACAAAGGCCGGGCGAAAAACATCGTCCGCGACGTGAAGGAAGTGGCGTCCATATTTCCTTTCGAAGCCGATGCCTATCGCAAAGCCGGCGCCCAGGTGACCTTCGTGGGACACCCGCTGGCGGATACGGTGAAGCCCACCATGACCGTGGACGAAGCTATGGACTATTTCCACGGTGATAGAAATAAGAAACGCATCCTCCTCATGCCGGGGAGCCGCAAAAATGAAGTGCAGGGGCTTTTGCCCGTGATGCTTCGGGGCGCGGAACAGATGGCAAAGGAAACGGATTGCCAATTCTTTATCCCTCGGGCGTCCACGATTCCCATGGACTTTTTAAAATCCATCATTGGACATACAAATCTTCCCATCGAAATCACCGAGGGCAAGCAATACGACCTGATGCAGATTTGCGATGCCTGCGTGGCTTCCTCCGGCACCGCGACGCTGGAAACGGCGCTCATGGAGCTCCCCACGGTGTTGGTGTATCGCCTGTCTCCCATCACCTGGCAGCTGGCGAAACTGCTGGTCCATGTGAAATACGCCGGTCTTCCGAACCTTCTTCTGGATAAGGAAGTGACGCCGGAACTCTTGCAGGACAAAGTGACAGCGGAAAATATTTCCTCTATCGTGATTCCCTGGATCACCGATCCGGCGGCGCGGGAGAAAAACGTGGAAGCCATCCGCGAAGTCCGCACAGCCCTGGGAGGCGGCGGCGCCGTCCGCCGCGTGGCAGAATTGATTATAAAGACCGGGGAAAAGTAGAGAGTGTTGGCGGTGTTGTCGCTGCTGCGAACATGTCGATGAAGCTTCTAGCTGCTGGCTGCTAGCTTCTAGCCGGCTAGAGGCACATCTCGCACATCTCGCCGATGAACGCTAAGTGAGCGAGCCAACCTCCACCGCCGAAGGCGGTCCCCCTCCTTCCAGAGGAAGGAGGTCAAAGAGGAAGAATCCGCCCAAGCCCTCTTCTCTGAAGAGGGCTTGGGCGGGTGATGGCTGGCACTAGCGGTCAGCCAAATATCTCTTGCTTTTGCTAAACGCGGGAGGCACTTTGCTGCTGTCCCAGTATTTCTCTAGCCTGCTAGCAGCCAGCAGCTAGCAGCTAGGAGCTGTAGCGACCTGTACGCACTGGCGGTATCATCCTAGCCCGCCTTATCCCTAAAACCTATGGAGACTATAAATGAGTAAAAAACAAAGCAAATTGGGCAGTTACAAAAGGCTCTTACACTACCTTTTGCCTTACAAAAAGCTGCTCGGCATTTCCGTAATTATGATGATTCTGGTATCGGTGTCCAACCTCATCGTGCCATGGATCATCCGCGACGTGATCGATAAGGTATTGGAAAATAGAGATCTGCAGATGCTCTACATGATCATTGCAGCCATCATTTTCACCTTCTTCATTCGCGCCATCAGCACCTTCGGTCACCGGTACCTGATGGGATACATCGGCCAGGCAGTCATTACCGACCTGCGCAATACGCTGTATCACCATCTGCAGAAACTTTCGATTTCCTACTACGACCGTCGTCGCACCGGGGAAATCATGAGTAATCTCACCAACGATATCGCTGCCTTGCAGACCGCCATCGTGGACAATTTCATCTTGATGGTGCAGGAAAGTATGATTTTCATCGGCTCCTTCGCTGCCATGATTTATCTCCAGTGGAAACTGACAGCGCTGTGCCTGCTCATTGTGCCCATCGTTTCCTATACCATCAAATTCTTTGGCCGCAAGCTTCACTCCAGCGGCCGGGACGTGCAGGAACGCCTGGCCGACGTGACGTCGATTCTCCAGGAAACCATCCAGGCGGTCCGTATCGTCAGAAGCTTCAACCGCGGGGAATATGAAGAAAAGCGGTTCAATGAAATCAACCGCCAGAGCTTCAAGGCTACCGTTCGATCCATCCGTCAGCAGAGCCAGATGACGCCTTTCGTAGAATTCCTTTCCGCCATCGCGGTATGCGCCATCATCTGGTACGGCGGCGTGTCTGTCATCGATAACGTGATGACCACCGGCGAACTCATGGCCTTCCTGATTTACGCTATCAACTTGGCAAACCCGACCCGCCGCCTGGCAGAAGGTTTCGGTAACATCCAGAAATCCCTGGCTGCAGCGGACCGCGTCTTTGCCATCCTCGACGAAGAACCGGAAGTGCAGGACAGAGACAATGCCCAGCCCCTCCATGTGGAAGCCGGCAAGGTGGAGGTGCGCCATGTGGCCTTCTCCTACGAACCGGAAAATCCGGTGCTCACAGATTTGGACTTTGTGGCTGAGCCCGGCCAGACCATCGCAGTGGTAGGCCCCTCCGGCGCCGGCAAGACCACCATCGCAAACCTATTGCCTCGTTTCTATGACGTCACCGGCGGCGCGATTTACATCGACGGCAAGGATATCCGCGACGTCACCGTAGGCTCCCTTCGTGACAACATCGGCATGGTGCCCCAGGATACGCTGCTTTTCAATACCACCATCAAAGACAATGTGCTCTATGGTCGCCTCGATGCTACAGATGAAGAAATCTGGGCCGCCATCCGCGCAGCCAATGCAGAGAAATTCATCAAAGAACTGCCCCACGGCATTGATACCCGCGTAGGCGACCGCGGCCTCGTCCTCTCCGGCGGCCAGCGCCAGCGTATCGCTATCGCCCGCGCCATCCTGAAAGACCCGAAGATCCTGATCCTCGACGAAGCCACTTCGGCGCTGGATACAGAAAGCGAAAAGATCGTGCAGGACGCGCTGGATAAACTCATGGTGGGCCGTACATCCTTCGTCATCGCCCACCGCCTGTCTACCATCAAGAATGCCGACGTGATCCTCGTCCTGAACCACGGCGTCATTGCCGAAAAAGGCACCCACGAAGAACTCATGGCCAAAGGCGGCCTTTACTACGACCTCTACACCATGTCGGCGCAGAAGGCTGAAGAAAGCGCTTAATGAGATGTTACCGCCGGTGCATACATATCGTTGCAGCTCCTGGCTCCTAGCTACTGGCTGCTAGTCGGTTAGTGCGTCAGACTCAACGAAGAATAAAGAGGGTCTCGCAATTTCCGCTCAAGCCCTCTTCTGTGAAGAGGGTGCCCGTAAGGGCGGGTGATGGCTTCCCGCTAGCGGTCAGCGAACCATCTCCTGTTTCCGCTCATCGCGGGGGGCACTTTGCGGCTGTCTCACTGTTTCTCTAGCCGACCAGCAGCTAGCAGCCAGCAGCTAGAAGCGACGCCACCATGTACGCACCAGCCCTCCTTATCCCTTATCCCCTATCCCTTATCCCTTTGTCCCAAGGAGAACCAATTTGTACTGGATTTACAACATATGTCTGGTAGCCTACTGGATACTACAGATACCGATTTTGATTTACCGCCTTGTTTTCGAAGAAGGCTTCTATGATCGCTTGAAGCAGAGTGCCGGCATCATGCCGACGCCGACGTTGCAGCAGATCGCCTACCACAACGCCATCTGGGTGCACGCCGCCTCGGTGGGTGAAGTGGTAGCCGCGAGCCCCATTGTGCGGGAGCTGAAGAAAAAGTATCCCCAGGAAATGGTGGTGGTTTCCGTAGTCACTGCCACCGGGCATCGCATGGCGCAGCGCATCATTCCCGAAGCGGACGGCCATATTTTCTTCCCCTTCGATTTGCCGGTCATCACCGAGCGCATCGTGGATATCGTGAATCCGAAAGCCATCATTCTCATCGAAACCGAGCTTTGGCCGAATTTCCTTCGCCTGGCCTGGCGCAAGAATATCCCGGTCATGATGATGAATGGCCGCATCAGCAGCCGCTCCATGCGTCGCTACTCGCTGATTAAGCGCTTCACCACCCGCATGCTTTTTCAGATTTGCAAATTCTGCATGCAGTCCAAGGTGGATAAGGAGCGCATCATTGCCATGGGCGCTGAGCCGTCTCGTGTAACCATCACAGGAAATACGAAGTACGACCAGACCTATGCGGAAGTGTCGGAAGAAGAACGGCAGGTACTCCGCAAAGAATTCCGTTTCGACGGCAAAGGCCCCATCATCGTGGCCGGCTCCACCCACAATGGGGAAGAGGAAATCGTAGTCCGCACCTTCGGGAAAATTTTGCAGAAATATCCCAACGCCCGTCTGCTTCTCGCGGTTCGCGAAATCACCCGCGCGCCGTCGGTGAAATTCACCATCAAGCGCCTGGGCTACTCTGTTCTTCGCCGCTCGAAGATGGGCACCGAGGAAGACGATGGCAAGAGCGCACAGATTGTAATCCTTGACACCATCGGCGAACTGGGACGCCTCTACAGTTTGGCTGATGTGGTCTTCGTAGGTGGCAGTTTCGTCAAAGTGGGCGGCCACAATATCTTAGAGCCTGCGGCCCATGGCAAGCCCGTCATCGTAGGACCTTATATGTTCAATTTCCAGGAAATCTTTGAACTCTTGACCGACCGCGGCGTGTGCCTCATGACACCGAATGAAGCGGATTTCTCCAAAGCGCTCATGGATCTCTTGGATCATCCGGAAAAGATGAAACAAATGGGCGAGGCGGCGCTGGAAGTGGTTCACGAAAACCAGGGCGCCACCGAAAGAAATATCGACGCCTTTGCGAAATTGGTTTCTGAATACGGCGTAAAGCTGGGAGGCACTGATGAGTCTTGAGTCCTATGTGACCGGCCTGATGAAAGAGGAATCGCCGAAAGGCATGGACCGCCTGGTGCTCGGCCTTCTGGAAAAACTGGAATCCCTCTATCTCTCTCAAGCGGAAAAGAAAAAGAAAAAAGGCATGGCGGAAGCGGTGGCTGTTTCCGTCCCTGTGGTGAGCGTGGGCAACGTCACCGCCGGCGGCACCGGCAAGACCCCATGCATCATTCTTCTGTCGAAGCTCCTTTTAGCGGCAGGAAAGAAACCCGCCATCCTCTCCCGCGGCTATCGCAGCGGTTTAGAGCAGGAAGGCGGCATGGTGAGCGATGGGCAGACTATCCGGGTCTCCCAGAAAATGGCAGGCGATGAGCCCTACATGATGGCACTGAAACTGCCGGGCGTTCCCATTTTCGTAGGGAAAGACCGTCTGAAGTCGGCCAAGAAAGCCATCGACCTGGGCGCAGATATTCTCCTCTTGGACGATGGTTTCCAATACTGGAAACTGAAACGGGAGAAAGACATCATTTTAATCGACTGTACCAATCCCTTCGGCTACGGCCACGCGCTGCCGCGAGGACTCCTTCGTGAGCCCCTCACCGCGCTCGCCCGGGCCTCGACGATTCTCCTCACCAAGAGCGACCAGGTGCATCATACAGATAAAGCAGAAATCAAAGAAAAATTGCAAGAGCTGGTGCCGGGGATTCCCATTCTGGAATCCGCCCACAGCCCCGCCCTGGTGGTACCCTATGAGAAATGGAAGAAATCCATTCACGAAGGACCCCTCCGCGAAGTAAAAATGAAAAAGGCCTTTCTTCTCTCCGGCATCGGTAACCCCGCCGCCTTCCGTGAGACCGCCAAAGAAGCCGGCCTTCGCCCTGTAGGCGACATGGCCTTCCCTGACCACCACGCTTACACGGAAGAAGATGTGAGAAACGCCATCTCCGAAGCGAAATCCAAAGGCGCAGAGCTCATCGTCATGACCGAGAAAGACGCGGTGAAGATGATGAACCTCACCAGCATCACCAAATCCGAAATCCCCTTCGCCGTCCTGGAAATAGAAATGACGATTCGGGAGGGCGAGAAAGCACTGGAGAGATTAGTAGTCGGTAGTCGGTAGTCGGTAGTCGGTGGTCGGGGCGCGTTTGGCTGCTTCCCTGCTGTAGCCGTGAACCGTTCACCGTGTAACCGAGCAACTGACTCTTTCTGGAAATGGGGCAGCAAGCAGCTCTTCGCATAGCAGTTTGCTACTGCATCTCCTGCTATCGTCAAACGGGTCGGTAAACGGTAACACGGTAAACGGAACATGGTAGTGGGAAAGCAATCAAATGCGAACCGACTACCGACCACTGACCACCGACTACGAACCCCCTATCGTTATCATCGAGGAACAGTATAAAATGAAAACAGCATGTATCATCCCATCCCGTTATGCATCCACCCGCTTGCCTGGAAAGCCGCTCCGGCTCATCGCCGGCAAGACTTTGGTTCGCCGCGTTTACGAAAGAGCGGTGCAGGCAAAGATTCCTGACACTGTCATCGTAGCTACGGACCACGAAGACATTGAAAAAGAAGTGAAATCCTTCGGCGGCCGCGTGGTCATGACCTCCGTAAATCACCCCACCGGCACCGACCGCCTGGCAGAAGTGGCAGAAAAGGAAAGTGGCTACGACATCATCGTCAATGTACAGGGCGATGAACCCTTGATTGACCCGGACGTCATTGACCGCCTGGCGCAGGATTTAATTGACCACCCGGAGTTGGACATGGCGACAGTTGCCACGCCGCTTCATGAAGACGAATACGACGATCCATCGGCAGTGAAAGTGGTAGTGAGTCAGAAAGGCGAAGCGCTCTATTTCTCCCGTTCCCTCATTCCCTATCCCCGCCACGATTTCGAAGTGCCGGCGCTGAAGCACGTGGGCATCTACGCTTACCGCAGAGATTTCCTTCTCGCCTACGCCAAGATGGCGCAGACCCCGCTGGAAAAGACCGAGTCCCTAGAGCAGCTCCGCGCTCTCGAAATGGGCTACAAGATCGGCGTGATTCTGGTAGACACCCAGGACATCGGCATCGACACCGAAGAAGATCTGAAAAAGGCGAATGAATATTTTATGACATTGGAGGGGGAATAACGCGGGTGGTTTAGTAATTAGTAATTAGTGATCAGTGGTCAGGACGTGATTACTGCTATTCAACCCCCTTCCTCTGGAAGGGGGAGGACCCGAAGGGCGGGGGTTGGTCGATGAAGCAGCTTCGGGTGCCAACCGCCACCACTAGCGGAAAACGCGCCCTGACTACTAACTACTGATTACTGATCACTAAATCTCCAGCGCAATCCCCGACTATAAAAAAGGAGTCCACTTATGAAAACCATACAGGTAGGAAACTTGACCATTGATGGAAGCAAACTGTTTCTCATCGCCGGCCCCTGCGTCATCGAAGGCTATGACCGCACACTGATGATTGGCCGTGAAATCAAAGCCATCTGCGAACGCTTAGGCGTGCAGTACATTTTCAAAGCGTCTTACGACAAGGCGAACCGTTCCTCTTACAATTCCTTCCGCGGCCCGGGGCTGGAGAAGGGATTGGAAATCCTGGCAGACATCAAAAAAGAATTACAGGTGCCGGTCCTCTCTGATGTTCACGATGTGACCCAGCTGGCTCCGGCGTCTCAGGTGCTGGACATGTTGCAGATTCCCGCGTTCCTGTGCCGCCAGACCGATCTCGTTTACGGCGCTGCCAAGACGGGCAAACCGGTGAACGTGAAGAAGGGCCAGTTCATGGCGCCGGAAGATATGAAGAATGTAGTGGGCAAGATGGAAGAAGCCGGAAATCCGAATCTCGCACTGACTGAGCGCGGCGTTTCCTTTGGCTATCATAATCTGGTGGTAGACATGCGTTCCTTCCCCATCATGCGCCAGTTCGGTTACCCGGTGATCTTTGACGCCACCCACAGCGTACAGCTCCCTGGCGGCATGGGTGCCAGCACCGGCGGCCAGAGAGAATTCATTCCCTACCTCGCCCGCTCCGCTGCTGCGTCCGGCGTAGACGGTTTCTTCATGGAAGTCCACGACAATCCGCCGGAAGGTCTCTCGGATTCCACCAATATGCTCTACCTCTCTGCTCTGGAAGATCTCCTGAAAGACCTCATTGCGATTAATGATGTGGTGAAGAAGGATAAGGAAGCAGGGTTGGGGAAATAAACGATAGAGGTTTAGTAATTAGTAATCAGTGATCAGTAGTCGGTAGTCAGGTTGTGCTTAATGCTGACGTCTCTATGTATGCACTGGCGCTAAAGGCGTCCTGATCACTGACCACTGACCACTGACTACTAATCTCAATAATTTATCCCAATTTAAAGAAAATATTGTATAATAAAGTATGAATCTTATTTCCCCAATGGTGATACGCCGATAGGAGGCACTATGTCAGTGATTGAAACAGCTTCCCGGGTGCTTCGTGACGAAGCGGCCGCTGTACTTTCTCTTGTGGATCATTTGAATGGCGAATTTGAAAAAGCGGTTTGCCTCATCGAAAGCGCCAAAGGTCGCGTCATTTTGACCGGCATGGGCAAGTCGGGACACATCGCGAAGAAAGTGGCGGCCACCATGGCCAGCACCGGCACGCCGGCGTTCTTCCTCCATCCTGCCGAAGGAATCCACGGAGACCTGGGCATGGTGACGGCGAATGATGTAGTGATCGCCTACTCCAATAGCGGCGAGACCGGGGAAGTGCTGAACATTCTCCCATCGCTGAAACGTATCGGCGCCAAGCTCATCGCTGTGGTGGGGAAGACCCAGTCCACTCTTGCTAGAAATGCAGATGCCGTCCTCGACGCTGGCGTGGAGAAAGAAGCGGATAGCCTGGGGCTGGCACCCACCAGCTCCACCACCGCAGCGCTGGCACTGGGCGATGCGCTGGCAGTGTCTCTCATGGAGCGTCACCATTTCACGGCGGATAATTTTGCGGTCTTTCATCCCGGCGGCTCTTTGGGTAAGCGCCTTCTCCTGACGGTGGAGATGGTGATGCACAAAGGGGAAGACAATCCGCTGATTTCCAGAAACGCTTCTGTGAAGGATGCGCTTTTCGTGATGACCGACAAAGGCCTGGGCGCCGTGTCGGTGGTGGACGAGGAAGGGCATCTGGAAGGTCTCATGACCGATGGCGATGTGCGCCGCGGTCTGGAGAAGGGCGTTGATTTCCTCTCCCTTCCGGTGGAAGCGGTAATGACGGTGGCGCCCATGGTGATTACCGAAGAGAAGCTGGCCGCCGAAGCGCTTCACATCATGGAGAAGCACCAGCCTCATCCCATCACCGTATTGCCTGTAGCTGACAGCGAAGGAAAGGCCATCGGCATGGTGCACATCACAGATCTGCTGCGACAGGGGGTCATGTGATGTGGAGAGATTCTAAAGTACGGCTCATCGCCTTTGATGTGGATGGCACATTGACCAATGGGATGCTCATCATGGGACCCGATGGCGAAGCTTATAAATTATTCAATGCTCACGACGGCCTGGCTATTTCCTTAGCTCACCGCATGGGCTACAAGGTGGGCTTCATCACCGGCAGAACTTCGAAAATCGTAGAAATCCGGGCGAAGGAGCTCCATTGTGATTTCGTCCTCATGGGGATCAAAAATAAAGTAGAAGCCATGGATGGACTTCTGAAGACATACGAAATGAAATGGGACGAAGCGGCCTACATGGGCGATGACCTGAATGACCTGCCTCTTTTGACGAAGGTAGGGCTCTCCGGTTGTCCCTTTGACAGCTGCGATGAAAATAAATCGGCGTCTGATTTCATTTCTCATAAACGGGGCGGTGAAGGCGCTGCCCGGGAATTTATCGAGCATATTTTGAAATCTCAGGATCGGTGGGAGGAAGCGGTGTATTCGTTCCGTGAAATCGATCAGGAAGATTTGATTCAGTAATTTACCTATGGGGAGAGAATCCGCCATGTCATTTGATATACGATATGGGATACTGAAAGGCATCAGCCGTCTGCTCTGCACGATGTCCTATGACCGTATCCTTTCCATCGGCCGTTTTCTGGGGCCTTGCATCATGCAGCGCATTACCAAACAGAGAAACCGTGGCATAGAGCAGATCATGACCGGCATGGGCATGTCCCGGAGTGAGGCAGAGAAATTGCTGCACCGGGTCTATGAGCATATCGGCATGTCCGCCTTGGAAATGATGTATATGCCGAGGCTTTGCGAAGAAAAAGACCACATCAATGACTATGTGAAGATAGACCATCCCGAGTACCTGGAGGCGGCTTACGCCGAAGGGAAAGGCATCGTGGGCCTCACGGCGCATATGGGAAACTGGGAGTGGCTCGGCGCAGGGCTCGCGCTCCACGGCTATGACACATCGGCTATCGGCAAGAAGCAGGCCAATGACGCTCTGATGCGCATCATCAATGATTACCGCGCCCGGGCGGGACAGCACATTTTCCTCACCGGCACCGGCGGCTATGAAATGATTGCCGCAGCCCGGTCTATGAAGAAAAATCACATTCTCGGTTTCCTTTCTGATAAAGATGGCGACCAGTCCGGCGTGCCGGTCCTTTTTATGAATCGCGTATTCTCCTTCCCCCAGGGGCCGGCGGTATTCGCGAAGAAATTCAAAGCACCAATCCTTCCGCTTTTCATTGTGAGAAATGAGGGCGGCAAAGGGCATACCATTTGCATCGGCAAGCATTTCTACTATGAGAATACCGGCGATGAGAGACGGGACCTTCTGGTGAATTCGCAGAAAATGGCAAGCGCCATGGAAGATTTCATCAAAGCCCATCCGGCGGATTGGCTCTGGTTCCAGCACCTCTTTTGGACAAGGCCGGGGCGCATCAAAATGTTTATGGAGCTTTCCGAGGAAGAAAAGAAAGCTTTCGCTTCCGGTATGAGTGAAAATTGGAATGAAACCAAAGGAGGAAAGTCGTGAACATAAGTAAGAAACAGATTCTTATCATCGCCGTGATTCTTCTCGCGGTGCTGGGCATTTATTTCCTCTTCAAAGATGATCACACCAGCCTGGAAAAACAGGGCAGCACCCAGGGACCGGCCATGGAATTTAACGACATCGAGATGAAAGAGGACAAGGACGGCAATGCCGTGTGGCGTCTCAAGGCGGGCTATGTGGCCATGAGCCGCGATAAGAACCACGCCGACATGAAAGACATCGATGGCTATTTCAAAAAGGACGACCAGGAACTCTATCTCAAGGCAGATAAAGGCTGGTATGATCGCAAAGAGAAAAAGATTTATGTAGAAGGCCATGTGGAAGGACACTCCAGTGATGGGATGATTCTTCATGCAGAAAACCTGACCTATGATGGAAATACAGAAATTCTTTCCAGTGATAAATTCTTCACGGCTGAAAAAGACGGCCGCGTGCTCACCGCCGATAGCTTCACCGGCGACCGGGTGCTGGAAAAACTGGTAGCCAAAGGCCATGCCAAACTGGCTGATAAGGAGGAAACCAAGTGAGAACTTTGTATAAAGCATTGCTCGCAGTAGCGCTATTCGCGAGCGCATCAGCCCCTGTCATGGCTGACGATATCACCGCCGATGAGCTCACCTATGACGGCAAGACCAAAGTGGTCACTGCCAAAGGCCATGTAGTCATTCATGCGAACCAGGGTGCCACCATCACCGGCGATAATGGGGAATACCATTTCGACGACAAAAGCGCGTTCCTTGATGGCGGCGTGACATACAAAAAAGAGGGAAGCACCCTTACTGCTGAAAAAATGTATCTCTACCAGGACCGGACGGCCCGCGGCGTAGGCGGCGTGTATTTCGAAGACACCGTAGAGAAACGCATCCTCAAAGGCGACGATGTGATGTACAATGCCAATACCGGCTTCGGCAAGATCGAAGGCAATGGCTATCTGGAAACGCCGGATGGAAGTCTTTCGGCGCCTCACATCGAAGGAAATATGAAACAGGTGAAAGTGGTAGCCACCGGCGGCGTGAACCTCACCAGCCCGGCGAACAATGCCACCGGCTATGGTGACCAGGCGGTATACACCCGCACCGGTCAGCAGGGCACCGATGGCAAGCTGGTACTCACCGGCAATGCCTGGGTGAACCAGAACGGCAACACCTTCAACGGCCCCGAGCTGGTGCTCCGCGATGCCGATAAAGTGGTAGAAACCACCGGCCGCAGCACCATTGTCATCACCAACACCGCTTCTATGTCTTCCAAGACAGCGGAACCGGCAAAGGAAAGCGAAGGGGATGCACCGCTCACTCCGGTGAATGCAGCGACGCCCATCGCCGGCCGCCCGGAATATGCCGGCGCGCCATTAGAAACTAAGGATAGCAAATGAAGATAGAAACCCATGATTTGATCAAAAGCTACGGCTCCCGCACCGTGGTGAATCAGGTGAATGTGGAAGTAGAGCAGGGCTCCATCGTGGGTCTCTTAGGCCCCAATGGCGCCGGCAAGACCACCACATTTTACATGATTGTCGGCATCATCCAGCCGGACAAAGGGGACGTGACGGTGAATGGCCAGTCCCTGGTGGGCATGCCGATCCACAAGCGCCACCAGTTCGGCATCGGCTACCTGCCACAGGAAGCTTCGATTTTCCGCAAAATGACCGTGTGGGATAATCTGATGTCCCTTCTGGAAACCAGAAAAGATCTCACGCAGGAAGAAAAAGTGGCGAAAGCCGAATCCCTTCTGGCAGAGTTCCATATTTCCCACGTGAAAGATACCCGCGGTGATGCCCTCTCCGGCGGCGAGCGGCGGCGCGTGGAAATCGCCCGCTCTCTCACCCTGGACCCGGCTTTTATCCTTTTGGATGAACCCTTCGCCGGCGTCGATCCCCTGGCGGTGGAAGACATCCAGAGCGTGGTGATGCACCTGAAGACTCGCGGCATCGGCATCCTGATCACCGACCACAATGTGCGCGAGACTCTTCGCATCGTAGACAAAGCCTACATCCTGTCGGACGGCCAGATCCTTCTCTCCGGGACGGCCGACGAAATCGCTGACAATCCGGTAGCGAGAAAATTCTATTTGGGAGAAAATTTCAGCTTATGATAACAGAAAGACCGGGAGGAAAATTCTGATGAGGATTTTGGATAAATATGTATTAAAAGAATTTTTAGCTCCCTTTTTATTTGGTGTGGCGGCCTTCACGGCCATCTTCCTCGGAGCTGATACGCTCCTGAAGATCGCGAGCTACGTGTCCGAGTACGGCGCCTCCTCGCTGTCGGCCCTGAAGATTTTCATCCTGGCTCTGCCGCGCATCGTGGTGTACACCTTCCCCATGGCAGTGCTCCTGGGCTCGCTTATGTGCTTCTCCCGTCTCTCGGGCGCCAGCGAACTCATCGTCATGCGCACCTCGGGCCAGAGCTTCTTCCGCCTGGCGCTTCCCGTTTTTGCTGTGGCGCTGCTGATCAGCCTCTGCGCGGTGGCTTTCAACGAATACGTAGTGCCCTGGACCAACCGGGAATACCAGTACGTAGTCAATACGGAAATCAAAAGAAATCTGAACCCCGGCGTGACAGATCACGTAGTCATCCGCGATGTACAGAACGGGAAAATCAACCACCTCCTCTATGCCCGCCGTTACAATCCAAACACCAAAGAGCTGGAAAACATCACGGTGCAGGAATTTGAAAATGAAAAAGTGGTGCACGTAGAAAACGCACCAAAAGCCGTATGGAAAGACGGCGTATGGACCATGACTGACGGAGTCATTTACGACCTGGCTGAAGGCGGCGTGGAACGAATGATGAGTTTCAAAACGCAGGCCATCCCCTACGCGCTCTCGCCATCAGAAATCCCGAATTCCAACAAGAAACTGGACGAAATGACCATTCGTGAGCTTATTCTCACCCAGAAGGCTTACACCGCGGCCCATGCCGATGCCACCGGCGTCATCATGGAAATCTATCGCCGCTTCTCCCTTCCGATGGCCAGCTTCGTCTTCGCCATCGTAGGCGCTCCTTTGGGCGTGCAGAAGCAGCGCTCCTCTTCGTCCATCGGTTTCGGCCTTTCGGTAGTCATCATTTTCCTCTACTACGCTATTATGACTTTCCTCGAAGCTTTGGGTAAAGGCCATATGCTCCCGCCATTCCTGGCAGTGTGGCTACCAAACTTCATCGCCCTCGTGGTGGGCTGTCTGTTGATTCGCAAGGCGGACAAGTAAGTGGCGAGGTTTCGCTA
>CAVHZP010000026.1:0-14762 GCA_963640485.1 bacterium
GAATAGTTCATGGTGGCTTTTAGTTTGGGAACAATGTACCCTGGCCACTAACAACTGACTACCGACTACCGATTACCGACTACTCATTCACGCCCCGCATTCAATGGTGCCGGAGTGCAAGTGAATAAATTCGCCGGTTCCTTTTTCCTGTCCCACTTCTTCCGCGATGCGCATGGTCTGGGCATGGCAGGTGAAGAGGAAAATCTGCTGAGTCTTTCCCAGGTCCATGAGGAAGCGCAGCGTCTGCCGCTGCCGCTCTTCATCGAAACGAACGAAAATATCGTCCAATACCATAGGAAGCGGTTCGATTTGTTCGCCGAAGGAAAGCGCCATAGCCAGGCGAATGGCAAGGAACACCTGGTCGCCGGTGCCGGAGGACCAGATTTTCGCGTCTTTCACATGATGCTGCCCGTCAATGATGCCGATTTCTTTGCCATCATTGGAAATGGTGAGAGAATATTTCCCCTTCGTCATGGCTTGCAGGAAGGTATTTGCCTGCTTCACAATCTGGGGCTGTTTGCCGGACTCGTAAGCCGCCTGCGCCTTTTCCAACAGCTCCTCGGTATACATATACGTAAGCCATTCGGAGAGGGCATTTTTCAGCTCCCCTTCGATGCGCTCTTTTTTCTGCAGGGTCTTGGTGATGGTGTCATCGTCGGCCAGGCGGAAAATTTCATTTCCCACTGCCCCCTGCTGCTGCTGCAAGTCGCCGAGAGTGTCATTCTCCTCTTCGATTTTCTTTCGAAGGGTTTCATGGTCTGCCATCCACTGGTCATATTGCCCGCTTTCGAGCGTCTGCCACAGGGAATCGAAGGCCGCTTCGCTGCCGGCGTAGAGGCGAAGGTCCTGCCGTACATTTTCCCATTCCTTCACCAGCTGGTCATGGCGTTCGTGGGCATTCACCTTCGCCGCAAATTCCTCGGCGTCTTTGGCATTCACCAGCCCCAGAAGCGTATCCATTTCCCGCTGGCAGGACGCCCAGCCTTCATCGAGCTTCCGCATTTCCCGCTCATAGGCTTCATGCTGGTTGTTCTTCTCCAGAATGGACTGCCACGCCAGACTTCTCTTGTGAGTTTCCTCATAAAGTTCCTGAATGCCGTCAGGACTGACACTGTAATTCATATGGGTCATGGCAATGATGGCATTCGCCCGCTTACCGTACATATCCAGCTTGCTGTCCATCTGTTCCAGCCGGAGATCCAGGATTTTTCCCTTCCCTTCGGCGGTATAGATTTTTTGCCACTGCTCCTGCAAAGCGGAGAGATTTTCCGGCGAGGTCTGAGGCAGCTGATTTCCTGCCAGCCATTCTTTCCAGTCCTTCTCTGCTTTGGCCTTTTTCTCTTGGAGAAGCTTACCCTCTTCCGTCCATTTCTGGTGCTGCTGCTCCTGCTTTTTCACGGTTTCCCGTTTCCAGGAAGCCGCCTGCCGTTTCGCCTGGTTCTTGTAGAAATCAGAGCGCCGCTCCTGCATGCGATTCTGGAACGCCTGCAATTCCGCGGTGCCCGAAGGCGCCTGGCCATCGAAGGACGCCGCCAATTCCTTGCGCCGTTCCTCTAACAAAGAAAGGGAACTTTCCCATTTCTCCAGATCCTTGCCCTTCTTGTGAATGCTTTGGTTATGGAGCAGGAAGGAAATCAAAGCCACTACCGCAGCTCCGCCGGATCCATACAAAGCGGTATAGCCTGCCATGGCCATGTAGAACGCAGCGACGCCGCCGATAGCGCCCAGTGCCAACACGAGGCCCAGCCAGAACCATGGCGTATAGCGCTTATCTTCTTCGCTTTTCAGGGCAGAAATTTTCTGCTCTAAGTCCGCTTTCTGGTGCAGCAGATTTTCCAGCGCATTGGCTTTGCCTTCCAGCGCCTGCCATTCTTCCTCGGTCAGGAGCGCTTCACCGTCGGTCGCCTCTTCTTCCAGCACTTCCACTTCCGGTTCCCGTTGCTCCCAGAAATGAAGTTCATTATTTCTGACGCCCAGACTTTTGGAAAGACGGCGTCCTTCCTCCCAGTCTACATTGGTGCAAGGCGTATCCAGGCTAAGAGGCCGATCCCACAAGGGTAGCGAGTAGCCAAGCTGTATGAAATCGAGGCGCCAGTTTTCCCGCTCCTCTTCCAAAAGCGCCGCATCTGACATGGTCTGCCGCCACTGGCCCAAATCGACATAGAGTTTTTCTAAAGCTTCCGTGGCACCGGTCCAGGGAATAATTTCCTCTTTTCTCTGGGGCTTGTATTCGTCTAATTTTTCCTGGAGAGATTCTTTCTGCTCATGAATCACCTTCATGCGGTTCATCAGCTGATTCCACTGCTCCTTGCCATTAGAAGGAAACATTTTCACTTGGGAAGACAGGTCTAGCTGCTCTTTCACCGCCCGGGCTCTTTTATAGTATTCCCAAGCACCGAGACGCTTTTCCAGGACTTTATCTTTTTCCTGGTCAGCAGACAGCGCTTTTTTCAGCTCTTCCACCTGTGTTTTCAGAAGCGCCTGCTTTTTCTGCAGCTCGGCGAAATCTTTTTCCTGGTGGGACAGGTCTTCCAATTCCTGATTCACCGCATCCAAATCCGCCATAAGCTGGTTGATTTTCCGCTTGCCCTGGGGCGAAGCAACGAAAAGTTTTTCCTTATTTTCCTGGATTTCCTTTCGCGCATTGGAGAGCTTATCACCGCCCTGGAGCATGAAGAAACGGCTGCGCACCGAATCATTGGCCAGGAACGACGCACCCTGGAGATCCTCTAAGCCGACAGCGAAAATTTTCTCATACATGGAGCGATTCAGCCCATGCCACCAAAGGGAAGGCAGCTCCCCCTCCAATTTCACATGTTCGCTATTTTCAAACCAACGCTCTTTTTCCTCGCAAAAGACCCGGTACTCCTGGCCATCGGAGCGGCGGAACGCCATATTTCCTTTGCGCCCCTGCCACTTGCCCCGGCCATAGCCGAAAAGCATATCGCGGATAAACCGCAGCATCGTGGTCTTACCGCTTTCATTTTCGCCCATCACCACATTGAGAGCGGTCCCCGAAGGCTGCCAGGAGGCGCCATGATAGATGCCGTACTGCTCCAACTGCAGATCCGTAATTTTCATCTTCCGTCCTCCTCGGATAGCATTTCTGCGCCCACAATTTCCGCCCGGCGCAATGCGGAAAGCAATGCATCGTCAGAAATCGAATCCAATAATTTCTTGTATTTCACAAACTCCGGCTGCTTCTCTGCCATCTGGCGAAGCATCGCCTTTTTCTCCGGTAGCGGCAAATCATTTACCGCGTCATAGGCTTTCAGATAATTGCCCATCACGTCCGGCAGCTCCCGCCGCTCCTTCAAATCCAGCAGCGGCCGGGTATGGTCCTCTAAGCGACTGAAATAAGCAAAAAGGAAACGGAATTGCTCTTTATCATTGAGGGCCTGCAAAATAAATTCCCGTCCCTCTTCGGTGGATACCGCTTTATGAAGAGGTCCGGCGCCATTCAAGACCAGGCGCACCATGTTCGGCCGGCCGGTCAATTCCCGCAGCCCGGCGCGGCGGCGGGTAACTTCGCGAATCAGCTCATCCACCTGGGTGAATGGGGAAATATCCACCACCATATCCAGCCAGCGGATCACATCGGTCTCGATGAATTTTAAAGTCACCGTGCCATAGGTGCCCACGTCCACCAGGTAGCAGCCGCGAGGCCCGATTTCCGTCACGTCCAGACCCTGGGTATTTCCGGGATATACGATATAAGGCTTCGTGGAAATCGTCTTTCTCGTGTGCACGTGACCCAGCGCCCAATAGTCGATGCCTGCCGTTTTCAGATCTTCCACAGAACAAGGCGCATAGGGCGAGCCCTCCACCCCTGCGTCCGTGTGGAGCATGCCGATAGCAAAGCCTTCACCGGGCGTCACATGGAATTTCTGTACCAGATTTTCTTTCGTGTGCCGCGTCTTGTAGCTGATGCCGTAAATGGTCGCCGCTTTCTCGCCGTCCTTCATCAATGGCAGCGCTTCCACCTCTTCCGAAGAAAAGACATGCACCGTGTCAGGCAAAGGGATATCCGCCCGCCACGCCTCGCCGGGGTCGTGATTTCCATGAATCATGAAAACCTCGATGCCCCCCTGGGCCGCGCGGTACAGCTCCCGCCCGAAAGCCATCTGCGCCGCTAAGCTGTGATGGTCAGAATTATATACATCGCCGGAAATCAGAATCGCATCCACCCTGTTTTCCAGTGCCGCGTCTACCACCTTTTCAAAAGCTTTGAAGGTGGCCTTTCCGATCTGCTCCGTCCAGGGACCTTTGCTCCCCAGGCGCACATCGCCGAAGGGCTCTCCCAGATGCAGATCCGCACAATGGATAAAAGAAAAATGCTTTCCCATAAATCCTCCTACTTTTATATAAACAGATACATTTTTATTTTATCACATCTGAGAAGTTATTAGCCTTGAAATTTAAAAAACTCGTGAAAAGGAAATCCTCTTCACGAATTTTAAAATTTCAGTTTATTTCTTATCCAGGTACCGCCGTTTGAGCTGACCGCAGGCCGCCTGGATTTCATCGCCCATCTGCCTCCGGACGGTGGTGCTTTTGCCGTGGCGCTCCAGAATGTTCTGGAAGAGCATCACTTCTTTCCAGCTGGGCGGGTACAGCTGGATATGTTCGGTCCCGTTGATGGGGATCAGATTGAAGTGGCAATTCATATTTCCTACGAGCCGGCACAGTTCTTCTGCATTCTCCCTGGACGCATTCACGTCTTTGATGAGGATATACTCAAAAGTGACGCGGCGACCGGTTTTCTGGAAATAGTGTTTCGTTGCCCGGACCACGTCCTCGATTTTGAAATAACGGCTGGAGGGCATGATGTGATTTCGGATTGTGTCATTTGGCGCGTGCAGGGAAATCGCCAAAGTGATGGGAAGTCCCTCGTCAGCAAGCCGGTAAATCTGCGGAACGATACCGCAGGTAGAAAGTGTGATGTTTCGCAGACTGATATTCAAGAGCCCCGGATCCGATACCAAACGAATGAAGCGGAGCACTTCTTCGTAATTTGTCAGCGGTTCCCCGGCGCCCATGAGGACGATGGAGTGGATTGGCGAATCGAAAAGTTCGCGGAACGCGTAGACCTGCGCTAAGATTTCCCCAGCGGTCAGATTTCTTTCGAGACCATTTCGGGTAGATGCGCAGAAAATGCATCCCATGGCGCAGCCCACCTGGGTGGATACGCAAATGGAATTGCCGTAGACATGATGCATGCATACCGTTTCGACCAAGGAGCCGTCAGACAGTTTCACCAGCAGTTTGATGGTATCGCCGTCATTGGACGCCACGTGGCTCATAATTTCCGGTTTCTGGAGCACCGCATTTTCTTTCAGATATTCCCGCATGGGCCCCGGCAACTGTTTCATTTCGTCAAAGGAAAAAATGTAGCGCTTGTACAAATAGTCCTGGATTTGCTTGGCTCTAAATTTAGGAAATCCGGCTTTCTGCACCCACTCTTCCATTTCGGCAAGGTTGTGTCCCCATAAATTCCAGCTCATAGCTCTTCCTCTTTCTTTCGTAGTTTCGCGACGAAAAATCCGTCACTATCCACCTGATCAGGCCAAATGGTCATCATGCCGCCTTCCGAAGACGCCACGCCATCCAGGGAAAAATCCACCGGCACAAAGTCCGGGTGGCCTGCCAGGAAATCGGCTACCATGTCTTCATTTTCCGCCCGATTCAACGTGCAGGTGCTATAGACCAGAACTCCGCCCTTTTTCACATAGGACGCCGCGCAGTGAAGCAACGCTTTCTGGAGCGGCGGAAATTCTGCTAAAGACTCCTCGGTGCGGCGGTGGCGGATTTCCACTTTGTGCCCCAAAACGCCCAAGCCGGAGCATGGCGCATCGAGAAGCACTTTATCATACTTTTCTGCCACTTGTGGCATCGGCTTCGCTGCGTCGCGAGCGCCGGCGTGAATGATGGTGATTCCCTCTTTTTTCGCGTTCTTTTTGAGCAAAGAAATCTTGTGGGGATAGAGATCCCAGGCGTCGATGGAGCCTTTGTTTCCCATCATTTCTGCCATCTGGGTGGTTTTGCTCCCCGGTGCGGCGCACATATCCAGCACCGTATCACCGGAAACCGGCGCCAAAACCGCCGCTGGAATCATGGACGAAAAAGACTGTACATAGGCGCTGCCGTCATTGATGAATTTTTCGAAGAAAACGCTGGCGCCTTTTTCTATTTTGATGCCTTCGGAAAGGGAGGAAATCGGCGTTGCCTCGATGCCTTCTTTTTCCAGTCGAGCCAACAGTTCTTCCCGGCTCTGCTTTAGGCGGTTCGCGCGGATCGTTACCTGCGGTGCTGCATTGAAAGCTTGCAGGACCCGGTCAGTCTTTTCGCGTCCCCATTCTTTCTGCCAACGCTGAATGAGCCATTCCGGCTGGCAATAGGTCAGGCTATCATGCAAAAGCGGATTTTCCTCCGCCGAAGGAATTACCAAAGTTTCCTTTTGGCGCAAATAATTCCGCAAAAGGCCGTTCACAAACCGTACATTTCCCTGATGGGTAATCTTCTTCGCAATTTTCACTGATTCATTCACCGCTGCCGATTCCGGAATGCGGGAAAGGAACATGAGCTGATAGAGCCCTAAGCACAACAAAATTCGCACTGACGGATGAAGTTTTTTCACCGGAATGGTGCTGAGCTTAGAAATCACCCACAGAAGGTACGTATATTTCCGGAGCACGCCGTAGACCAGCTCTGTCAAAAGGTGGGATTCCTCGGGCTTCATTGCGTACTGTCGCAGCACATGTTGCAAAGCCAGGTTCGCATAGGCGCCATTTTCCAGCACTTCGTAAAGCGCCTGATACGCCAGTTTCCGCGCCGACGGAGCGGGATTAGCAGTCGAATGTGTCATGAACCTTCACCTGATATCCATTGATAAAATCAGCAGCGCTCATCTGCTTGTGGTTTTCCGGCTGAATGGCGCTGATGCCTAAGATGCCGCGGCCGCAAGCGATGCGAATCACGCCGTCATCTGTAGAAACCACCGTCCCCGGTGCTTCGCTGCTTTCTGCGTCTTCAAAGAATGCGCGATGAATCTTCACCCGTTTTCCGCGATAGAAAGAGTAGGTCCCCGGGTTTGGATACATGCCGCGGATCAAAGCGTCCAGCTCCGCTGCGTCCTTTGTCCAGTCCAAATGACCCATGTCTTTGGTGACTTTTTCCGCATAGGTGGCTACTTCGTGATTCTGGGGAATGGAGCCGTCCAGCTTTTCTTCCAGATTGTCCATCACGGAAATCAAAGCCTTTGCGCCCATCTCTCCCAAGGCATCAAAAAGCTCGCCGGCGGTCATGTGAGCGGGGATTTCCATGCGCACGGTTTCTACGATATTTCCGGTATCCATGCCTTCATCCAGCTGCATGATGGTGACGCCGGTTTCCTTTTCTCTGTCAATGATGGCTCTCTGAATCGGCGCGGCACCGCGATATTTCGGAAGCAGCGACGCGTGGACGTTGATGGCACCATAGGTAGCACTTTCCAGCACTGCCTTCGGAAGGATACGGCCATAGGCAATGACCACGAGAATGTCCGGCTGCAATGCTTTCAATGTTTCCACTTCCGCCAGATCCTTGAAGGAGAGCGGCTGGTAAACCGGGATTTCATGGGACAGCGCAAAAGATTTCACCGGGGAAAAGGTGATTTTCTTGCCTCTGCCGTTGATTTTATCAGGCTGCGTGTAAATCGCCACCGGCGTGTAGCCATTGCCGCACAGCGCTTCCAAGGCGGGGAGACAGAAATCCGGTGTCCCCATAAAAACGATGCGTTTATTCTTCATTTTCCTTTGGCCCTCTGTGCAAAGAAATGGCTTTCTCAATGAAAAGAATGCCGTTCAAGTGGTCGGTTTCGTGCTGGATGCACCGCGCCAGGAGGCCCGATGCTTTTTTTATTTTCTTTTTGCCATGAATGTCCTGGTACTGCACCACCACATGGGCGTAGCGCTCCACTTCGCCGAACAGATTTGGCACAGAGAGGCAACCTTCGGAGTCGGCGACCATTTCGTCGCCGTCAGGCTTCCACTCCGGATTGATATAGGCTTCGAAACCGCTTTCACCGTCGTCAGCCACAAAAATACGCTTGGAAATGGCAATCTGCGGTGCCGCGAGTCCCACGCCATTTGCCTCGTAAAGCGTTTTTTTCATATCATTAATCAAAAATTTCAATTTCTTATCGAACGCAGTCACCGGTTCTGCCACTGCTTTTAAAATCGGATTTCCTGCAATAATAATCTGGCTCACAATTACTACCTCTTTCTTTCTGTAATTTACATCGGATCCACATCTATGATTATATCATTCTTTGCAAAGACTGCCGCCTGGCGCATGGCAGATTTCAGATATAGCAAAGATGCGCCTTTGATAAGTATGGAAATATAGTACATATTCCGCACCCGCTTGATAGGTTCATCATAGGGCGGCGTGAAATAGACCGGCTGTTTCAGCTGCCCGTTCACCTGTCGAAGCCACTGGTAAATTTCTTCTGCCAATGCTTTCGCCTTTCGTTCCTCTTCATGGAAACAGGTAATTTTCATCATTTTCGTAAATGGCGGATATTGCAATAGGTTGCGATACTGGATTTCCTGGTGGTAGAAACTTTCGTAATCCTGCCTCGCCGCCGTCTGGATCACGTAGTGATCCGGATTATAGGTCTGCAGCAGCACTTCCCCCTGCTCGTGGCTTCGGCCTGCGCGGCCGGCGCACTGGGTGATGAGGTTGAAAGTCTGCTCTGCGGCTAAATAGGACGGCATATTCAAAGAGCCGTCGGCAGAGAGAATCCCCACCGTCTGCACGCCGGGAATGTCGTGGCCTTTCGCCACCATTTGGGTACCGAAAAGGATATCGAAATCCCCTTTTTTGAAACGGTCCAGGATATGTTTCGCGCTCCCCTTTTTCTGTGTGCTGTCCACATCGAAACGCTGGCACCGCGCCGCCGGAATGGCTTCTGCCAACATGTCTTCAATGCGCTGTGTGCCCCAGCCCAGGTACAGGATATGCCTGCCGTGGCACTTGGGACATTCCGTCGGCAGCGGATGCACCGTCTCGCAGTAATGGCATTTGAGCTGTTGCGTATCCTTGTGATATACCAAAGACACATCGCAATGGTCGCACTTAAATACATGGCCGCAAGTAGAGCAAAGCAACGTGGTAGCAAAACCGCGGCGGTTCAAAAGCAAAATGGATTTATTTTTTTCTTCCAGCGTCCTTTGCAGCAGCTCCACCAAGGGGTGAGAAAAGACTACCGGCCCTTGCTCCGCTTTCATATCATAAATATGAATAGCAGGGAGCGGCGTATGGAAGACTCGCTCCTTCATTTCTAGAAGGGCGATCTTATGGGCTTTGGCAGCGTAATAAGTGGCGATGGACGGTGTGGCGGCCCCCAGCACAATGGGACAGTGATGGATTTGCGCCATCATTTTCGCCACGTCCCGGCCATTATACCTCGGACTTTCGCCTTGTTTGTAAGACGTGTCGTACTCTTCGTCCACCACAATGAGTTTCAGCTTATGGAATGGCATGAAAATAGACGACCGGGAGCCGATGATGATATTGCTTTCCCCATTGGCGATGCGTTGGCGATTGTTGTACCGTTCGCCTTTGCTCAGATTGCTGTGCAAAAAGACGACTTTTTCGCCCAAGAGTGCCGCGAAATAGGACGTCATCTGGCTGGTCAATGCGATTTCCGGCACCAGAATCAGCGCTGAGCCGCCGTGCTCGATGGCTTTCAATGCACTTTGGAGATATACTTCCGTTTTTCCACTGCCCGTGACGCCTTTGAGAAGAATTCCTTCGAATTGATTTCTGTCTATGCTTTGGGAAATATAGGAAATCGCCGCCTGCTGCTCCTGCGTCAGGGCGCGATTCCCCCGTTTCTCCGTTTCCTCGATCAGAGAAAAGGTTTTCTTCTGCCTATAATAAATTCGTCCGAAATCATTGAGGCAGAAAGCTTTCACCACAGTGGAAGAAAATCCATGGTCTGCTGCCTCCTGCAAAGACACCGTCCCTTTAGCGGCGAGGAAATCCCACAGCGCTGCCTGCTTCGGACTTTTCCGGCGGGTGCTAGCGCTTGGCTCCTGCAAAGGAGTCAGCCATTTTTCCAGAGGAATCTTGTGCACTGCTGACGGACGTTCCCGCCGCAGGAGGAAACCTTTTTTCACCGCGTCGTTCAGGGTATCGCCCAGAAGCAACTTGGCGTCTTTTTCGGAAATCGTCTCCACCGAAGTGTCGATGAGCCCCCGGATTTCCTCGTCCATCGGAATGGTGTCCCAGGAAATCTCATACTCCACGTCTGTCTGAATGCCTTTTTTATCGATGAAAAAGAGACGCAGCGCTTCGATGAGTGTGCACATATAATAAGAGGAAATATGCTTCGCCAGCTCCAGCATTTCCGGCGTGAACCAGGGAAACGGATCTACCAGCGAATGGATTTCCAACAGCTTATAGGAAATATGCTCCGTGTCCTCCTGGCGCAGGGAGAGAATGATGCCCTCCTCCAGTCGCCGCGCAAAAGATACCACGCAGCGATAGCCTACATCGGCCTCTCGTAAGCTATCCGGCACCCGGTAAGAAAACGTTCGATTCAAATGTTTCGAAGGCCGGTTAATCAAAACTTCTGCCACCGTGACTTGCATGAAGAACCTCCTGACATAGAATCAAAAAGAACAAAATAAAATAGAGAAGATGCATGGAAAGATCTTCTCTATTCTATCACAACTTTCAATAAAAGATTACAGGCCTGCGTCCTGTTTCAGCGCTTCTGCTTTGTCGGTGTGTTCCCACGGAAGGTCTACATCGGTTCTGCCGAAGTGGCCATAGGCTGCGGTGTTTTTGTAAATCGGACGACGGAGGTCCAGCATGTCGATGATGCCAGCCGGGCGAAGTTCGAAATGCTTGCGGATAAGAGCTACGATTTCTTCATCGCTGAGCTTGCCGGTGCCGAAGGTGTCTACAAAAATGGAAACCGGTTTTGCTACGCCGATAGCGTAAGCCAGCTGGATTTCGCAACGTTCTGCAATGCCGGAAGCGACGATGTTCTTTGCTACATAGCGCGCTGCGTAAGCCGCACTTCTATCTACCTTTGTCGGATCCTTGCCGGAGAATGCGCCGCCGCCATGACGAGCCATGCCGCCATAGGTGTCAACGATGATTTTACGGCCGGTGAGGCCTGCATCGCCCTGGGGGCCGCCGATAACGAAACGGCCGGTGGGGTTGATGAAATATTTGGTGTCTACCAGGAATTCTTCCGGAATGGTTGGCTGGATCACATGAGCAATCAGGTCTTCGTGAATCTGTTCCTGGGTTACATCGGGATCATGCTGGGTAGAAATAACGATGGTGTCCACGCGAACCGGTTTTCCATCTTCGTATTCTACAGTAACCTGGGTCTTTCCGTCTGGACGGAGGTAGGACAGTTCGCCAGTTTTTCTGACTTCTGCCAGGCGGCGAGCCAGACGGTGTGCCAATGCGATTGGCATGGGCAAGAATTCCGGCGTTTCGTTGGATGCATAGCCGAACATCATACCCTGGTCGCCGGCGCCGATGTCGTATTTATCAGCCTGGTTTTCTTTCGCTTCCTTGGACTGGTCTACGCCCATAGCGATATCCGGGGACTGTTCGTCCAGGGCGATATTGATGCCTACGCTGTCAGCATCGAAGCCGTAAGCGGAAGTGGTGTAGCCGATTTCTCGGATGGTATCGCGAATGATTTTTGGAAATGCAATGTGGGCGGTGGTGGTGATTTCGCCCAGTACATGAACCTGGCCGGTGGTGACGGTGGTTTCGCAAGCTACGCGGCCATTGGGATCTTCTGCAAAAATGGCGTCCAGAATCGCATCGGAAATCTGGTCACAAATTTTATCAGGATGTCCTTCGGTCACAGATTCCGAAGTGAATAATACTTTTCTAGACATAGTGGTTCCTCCTCAAAAAAGACACGATATAAAAGCATGTAGGAAAATAGTAAAAACAAACTAAAAAAGCTCTCCGCGCAGGGAGAGTTTTAGCCTCTCATCTGCCGACATGGATATGTCGTTGGACTTAGCACCGGTTCCTTTCGGAGTGGTTGCTGCAGCTTCCTTGGGCCAATCCCTCTGCTGCTCTGGATGAGTATGTATTCAATCGAGGATTATTTTAACACAGAAACCAAAGTTTCTGCAATAGAAAATTTCAAGAAAAAGAGCGGCTCCTCTTAGGAAACCACTCTCTTATATTATCTCAAATTAAATGTGACCGGTACCTGTGAATTACAAGTGATGGCTACGCCATTCTGCTTCGCCGGTACAAACTGCCAGCCATATACCGCATTGACTGCGGCACTGTCCAACGTGCCATTGCCCGATGAGCTTGCCACCCAAGCGCTGACAACGCTGCCATCGGTCCCGATGGTGAGACCCACCACGGTGGTGCCGGAAATATTCGCTTTGCGGCAGGATTCGGGATACGCCGGCGCCGGATTACTCAAAAGCTGAGGTCCCATGGTTTCCCCGCTGCCATCTCCATCGCCTACGCCATCACCGTGGCCGCTCCCGGATCCACCACCGGAGCCGGAACCACTACCACTACCTTCACCGCTACCGTTGCCCGTTCCGGTGCCGCTTCCTTCACCACCGCCGGAACCGGTGCCACTGCCGGAGTCTTCCGTGGAGGTCGCTTCAGCAGCCGGCTTAGCCGCTTCTTCTGCAGGCTTTGCTGCGATTTCATGAACATCATTTTCCGCTTCCGGGTCCGGTTCCGTTTCTACCGGAGGTGGCGCCGTGGGCGTTGCTTCGGCAGCTTTGATTTTGGGCAATTCTTCCTCTTGGGGCTTTCCGTCAGAACCGCCGCCTCCACCACCGCCTCCGCTCATGGTAACTAAATCCACTTCGATGGGGCCTCTTTCAGGAAGAACCGGTGGAAATAGCAGCATGAGCCCGGTGATGATTCCGATGGCCGCTAGATGGCAAGCGAGTGACGTGCCAAAGGCAGAAGACCATCGATGCTTTACTGTACGCATCTTCTCCCTCCTTTAGTTCGACGAACCCTTAGAGGTCGTGGCGATTCCAATCTTACTGATGCCCACCGATTTCAACTGATCCAGTACAAACACAAAATCCCCATGTTCCGATTTTTCGTCAGCACGCAGGACGATGGAAAGATCCGGATTTCTATTCTTTTCAATCTCCATTCGTTTGTGGAAGGTGTCTTTTGAAATCTTCTCCTGCTCTACGTAAATCGTCCCGTCTTCGGTGATGCTGATGGGAAGTGTCTTTTGCAAATCCACCTGCGCTGATGCAGTCTGTGGCAGGTTCAGATTGATCGATTTCTGTACCACCATGGTCAGCATACTCATCATGAAGAAAACAAGCAGAAAGAAAATGATATCAATCATCGGAATAATCATGATCTTCGGCTTTTTCTCCACGTTCATTGATTCCAGTTTCATTTCTGCTCAGCCTCTACGATAGACAAATACAGGGAACCCAATTTCTCCATGTCCGAAACGAAGTGACTCACCTGCTGCGCCAGATAGGTATAGGCCACCAGGGCGATGATAGCAACAAAAAGACCCGTAGCGGTGCACACCAGTGCTTCTGCTACGCCGCCAGTGATGGCAAATGGCTGTCCTTCTGCCACAGAGAGAACATTAAAAGAGCCAATCATGCCAACCACCGTGCCAAGCAGCCCCAACAGCGGCGATAGGGTCACAATAACGTCCAGATAATTCAGATAGTTTTTCAGCAGTCCTGCTGCATGAGACGCCGCCCCTTCGATGATGGCGGTCTGGTTTGCCTTCTTTCCCAAATGCTCAGCACCGGAGAGAATCACCGCCGCCGGAATGCCACCATCTTTCGCCAGTTCCGCTTTCAGACCTTCCACATCTCCGCTTTCCAGGTAGGAAGGAATGCTTTTCGACAGCGCGGCGATGTTCGACTTGGAAACTTTATAATACCGGAATCGTTCCACAAAAATAGCAACTACGATCACAGAGCAAAGCAGCAGCGGATACATCATAAATCCGCCGGCATGAAACAAATGAAGCAAATCCATTCGAAATAGTCCTCCTTGATGCTAATATATGCATAAATATCAAATACAGATTACCATTTTATCTTTTGTAAGTCAAATGAATTGTTGGTGAAGCGTTTATTTTCCTCTAATTTTTATTTACTGGTAAATCGTTCTTTTACAAACAAAAAACAGAACAGATTTTCTTTTGACCGCCTGATGAGGTCAAAAGAAAATCTGTTCTGTTTTTGTGCTACTCTATATTCTGGATTTGTTCCCGAATCTTTTCCAATTCTGTCTTGATGATGATCACCGTATCGATGACTTCCTTATCGCTGGCCTTAGACGCGGTGGTATTGGCTTCCCTATTGATTTCCTGCAGCAGGAAATCCAGCTTGCGCCCCACCGGCTCGGTGTCCTGCAACATATCCTCAAACTGGTCCAGGTGGCTTGCAAAGCGCACCACTTCTTCGGTGTAGTCCGTTTTTTCCGAGTAAATCGCCACTTCTTCCAAAATGCGGCCTTCATCGATTTCCACGCCCATGGTAGAAATCAATTTCTCCATGCGCTGGTGAAGCCGCTCTTCGTATTCCTTCGCCGCCACGTCCTGCTTTGTGATAAGGAAGGTGAGCTTGTGGCGCAGGAAAGTCAGCCGATCGAGGAGATCCTTTTTGAGGTTCTCCCCCTCTTTTTCGCGCATAGCAATCAAAGAAGCGATGGCTGCCTCCATGGCAGCCTGCACCAAAGGAAGCATTTCTTCATCAGACATATCT
>CAVHZP010000027.1:0-14759 GCA_963640485.1 bacterium
GTCTAAGATGGCGAAGCCTTTCCTATCAAGCCCTCTTCTCTGAAGAGGGTGCCCGAAGGGCGGGTGATGCCGATGGGAGAGTGAAGAGTGGGGTTGTAGTGCGCCGCATCAATTTGTAAAGCGGCGCGACTTTTTGAAATAGCAGGTGCGCAGGCCCGACTACCGACTACCGACTACCGACCACTGACTACTAAACCGATAGCCCTGCCACCGCCTATTTCTGTATCCTTTTTGTCAAGTTTTCCAAGGTTATATAAAATTGACCGGCTTCAAGTTCCATGAGTGAAAAAGCACGGTAAAACCTTAGGAAAACCTTTGTAAATGCTATTGACCGCATGCTGCTGGGGCGGTATAGTGGAGAGGTCAAAGGGATGCTGCAGGCTTTGGCAGGGAAGAGAAGCAGAGGAAACACGGTCACTCGCGCGATTTCTTTTCTCATCATTTTGCAGCAAAAATAATATTTCCGTAAGGAGAGAGACCATGAGAAAAATTCTCGCACTGGCTGCTGCGGCAGCACTCACCGCTGGCGTATCCGCATACGCAGCCAATCCATTTTCCGATGTATCCGCCGATGACTGGGCTTACCAGGCTGTATCCGACCTGTCCGTACAGGGCGTCGTAGAAGGCTATCCGGATGGCACTTTCAAAGGCGAAAGAAACATGACCCGTTACGAACTGGCGCAGATCGTAGCTCGCCTCATGGCAAAAGAAGATCAGCTGAATGCTGAACAGACTGCCACCCTGAACAAACTGGCTGCTGAATTCGCTGACGAACTGGCAAACCTGGGCGTTCGTGTTTCCAACCTGGAAAAGAAAGTGGGCAACATTTACTGGTCCGGCGATGCTCGTATGCGTTACCAGGACAAAGCAAAGAATAGCACTGAAGCTTGGAACGGCCGTATCCGCCTGAACATCAAAGGCCAGGTGAATGAAAACACCGCTGTCTATGCGCGTCTTGTCAACAACATGGATTTCAAAGATGGCAATGGCTCTACCACCAGCGCTGACCGTCTCTATGTAACCCATAACTTCGGCAAAGACTGGTCTGTCGGTCTCGGCCGTCAGCCGGTGGCATTCCTGGGTGGCATCGTTTACGATGACCAGTATGATGGTGCACAGCTGGCTTATAAACATGGCAAATTCGATGCGAAAGTAGGCTTCGGTCAGTTCAACGCAGGTGATGACGCTGTGGTTGGTAAAGCAGCAACTACAAACACCAAAGAAGTGAAAGCTCATGATGCGCTCTTTGCACAGGCTGGTTATGATTTCAACGTAGCAAAACTGGGCGCTGCTTACATCGGCTTCCAGGGCGATGATGCAAAGGAAACCATCGGCTTCGACAACACCTGGGGCGTACAGCTCACCGTACCGGTATCCGATTTCCGCGTATTCGGCGAATACTGGAAATCCAATGCCGATGATAACAACAAAGTCTGGCAGGCAGGCATCGGCTATGGCGCACTGGATCTGAAGAAACCGGGCTCCTTCACCCTCGATGTGGCTTACAACAGAGTGGGCACAGATGCTTACTTCGGTGGCTCCACCTACCAGGTGACTGACTTCTTTGAAAAAGGGGAAAATATGAAGTTCTGGAACGCAGTGGCCCAGGTCACCCTGCAGAAGAACGTATACCTCAGAGGCGAGCTGGCATTCGATATCGACGGATACAGCAAAGCCAACGAAAGCAAGTACGACGATACCGCTTGGACCGTATCTCTGAACTACAAGTTCTAATATGCTCCACGAAAAAAGCTGTGAGATCTTTTGGTCTCACAGCTTTTTTATGCGCAAAGGGATAAGGGATAAGGGATAAGGGATAAGGCGCGTTATTCCTTATCCCCTATCCCCTATCCCTTGTCCCTTTATATCACAAATGAAATTTCTTTTTCAGCACCAGCAGGGACACTACGGTGATGGCGGTGCAGAGGACGGCCATGGACATGCCAAGGGAGACGCTGCCTTGCTCAAATTCCCGCATGATGTAGGTGGAGATCACCAGCGTATTGGGCGGGGAGATGAGGCTTGGGGCCACGAGCTCGCGGAGGGAGATGATGAAGGTCATCATCCAGCCGGCGGCGATGCCTTTCAGGATCAGGGGCATGGTGATGCGGCGGAAGATGTACCAGCTGCTGCCGCCGAAGACTTCGCCGGCTTCCGTGAGGCTTCGGCTCATTTGGGTAAAGGCGGAGGTGACGTATTGCACCGTGTAGGGCAGGAAGAGGATCACGTAGGTGATGACCAGGATCGCCATGGTGTTGTAGAGGGGCAGGAAATCGTAGATGTCATTCCAGAAGAGCATGATACCGATGACGACGACGATGCCCGGCAGCATTTCCGGCAGGAGGCTCACGCCTTCCAGGAGTTTCCCCTTGCGTCCATTGGCGCGGACGGAGAGGACAATGGCGGTGCCGAGAATGGCGCAGATAGTGGCGGCGGTGACACCCAGGAAGAAGCTATTTCCGATGGCAGCGAGGGCATCATTTTCTGTTTCCGAGAAAAGCTCAGCGTAGTGGGCGAAGGTGAAATTTCCCGCGGAGAGCCCAAAGCCCCGGAGCTTGATGAGGGAAGTGGAAATGATGGAGAAGTAGGGAATGCCGATGGAAAGGAGGAGGACGAAGGAAATATAGATCCAGGAAATCGTTTTTGCCAGCGGCGAGAGCGGCGTCCGGGTCATGCCTTTTCCTTTGCCGCCCACGAGGGAATAACTTTTCCTGGCGGTAATGGTGCTCTGGATCATCCAGAAGACGAGGCAGATGGTGATGAGCACCGACGAAAGCACTGCGGCCTGGCCGAAGGAAATGGGCGCCACAGCGGCGTAGCGATGAATGGACGTGGTGAATACATCAAAGCCGATGCGCCGGCCCAAAGTGTAGGGCGTGCCGTATTCCGAGAGGGCTTTCACAAAGATGAGAAGGGCGCCGATGGCATAATTTCCCAGGAGCAGGGGAAGGAAAATTTTCCGGAGTCGTTTGGAAAATCCCGCGCCCATGACGGAGGCGGCTTCTTCCAGGCTCGAGGGAATATTGGTCATGGCATTTCGCATGAGGGTCATGAGGAAGGGAAACAGGTGGAGGCTCATGACCAGCACCAGACCGCCTAAGGTGAAGAAGGGGGTGACGCCATTCGGAAAGGCGGGGAAGAGCTGGGCGAAGAGTCCCCGCTTTTGCATGAAGAGGATCCAGCCCATGGAGGCGATGTAGGGCGGCGTCATGAAGGGGACCAGGAAGAGAATATCGAAATATTTCTTCTCCGCAAATTCCGTGCGGGCAAAGAGATAGGCCAGTGGCATGGCGATGATCGTAGAGCCCACCACCACCCAGAATCCCAGCACCAGGGAGTGGAAGATCATGGATAGATTTCCTTCTTCCGACAGAGCTTCCCAGGCATACGAAAAATCAAGGTGATCATCGATGATGACCGCCTTGATGAAAATCGTAAAGAGCGGGGAGAGCACCAGGAAAAGAAGAAGGAATCCTATCAGAAGGAAATAGGATTTCTTTTTCACGGCGCACCTCTTATTTGCAGAGGGCATTCAGTTTCGCAGCGGTTTCCGAAGCGATGGCCATCATTTTGTCCCAGTCGGCAGGAATCTGCGGGATATCGGCGAGCTGGGTATTCTTTGCTTTCACATCGCTTCTGCCGGGGAGGAGATTTGCATCAGACACCATCTTCTGCACTTCGTCAGAGAGGAGATAGTCCATGAATTTCTGCGCATTGTCTTTGTTCGGCGCGGTCTTCATGATCATCGCTGGGCGGGGGTTTACGATGGTGCCGCTCTTCGGATAGTAGATGGCCAGAGGTTCGCCTTTCTTGATGGAGGAGTAAGCATTGTAGTCCACGCCGGCTACGAGGATGCCCACTTCGCCGGTGGTGACAGCTTCCAGTGCCGCTTTGTTGGCGCCGGGGACTTTCATGCCGTTCTTCGCCATGCCTTCCAGGGCGTCCCAGCCGTTCTTAGAAACGAAACCGGCGAGGAAATCTTTGCAGGCACCGGATTTTTCCGGATCCGGGATGGCCAGCATGCCTTGGTACTTGGGATCTGCCAGTTCGCTCCAGTCAGCGGAGAGTTCGGGGATTACATTCTTATTGTAAATCACGCCTACGGCAGAAGCGCTGTAGCCGAAGAGGGTGTTTTCATTGTCTTTGAATGCTTTTTCCAGTTTGTCAGCGTTCTGGGGCTGGTAGGAGGCCAGATTTCCCTGGGCTTTCATGGACAGGCCATCAGACCAGGAGGCGAGGATTACCACGTCGGCAGCAGGATTCGATTTTTCCGCTTCCAGACGCGCCAGGATTTCGCCGGTGGTGCCTTGGAACTGTTCTACCTTGATGCCGGTCTTCGCTTCAAAGCCCTTGGCGATTTTGTTGGAAAGTCCGGCAGGCGATGGCATGTACACCGTCACCTTGCCGCTGGCTGCCGCCGGGGCCGGCGCGGAAGAAGCCGCCTTCGGCGCCTCTGTCTTTGTGCCGCAAGCCGCGAGGGTGAATGCCATGGCACAAGCCAGGCCGGAGAGGATCAGTTTTTTCGTGGTCAATTTCATGATGATGCTCCATTTTGAGAAATAAGGAAATGAGATAATGAGAATGTAATTGGTCGAACATAAGCCCTCTTCGCTGAAGAGGGTGCCCGAAAGGCGGGTGATGTAGGGAAGTCTTAAATCGCAATGATGGCGTCCGGGCTCACGTAGACCTGGATTTCCTTTCCCGCGGGGAGAGCCGTGGGGGAGAGGAGAGTCCAGCTTCGCTCCTGTTGTTTCAAGCGGATGCGGTAGTTTTCGCCTTGGAACTGGCTGGACACCACCGAAGCGCTATAAGACGTGTCCCCCGGCGCCGGGGAGAGGCGGCCCTTCTCCGGCCGGAAGAGATGGTGGTCATCGAGCCAGTTGGATTGGCCGATGAACTTGGCGGCGAAGGCGGTGGCCGGGTGGCTGTAAATCATTTCCGGCCGGTCGTACTGCTCCACCTTTCCACCAAAGAGGACGGCAATGCAGTCGCTCATTTCCATGGCCTCCATCTGGTCGTGGGTCACGAAGACGGCCGTGGCGTGAAGGCGGGTCACCAGATTCCGGATTTCCTCGCGCATCTCGATTCGCAGCCGGGCGTCCAGCGCCGAGAGTGGTTCGTCGAAGAGAATCACATCTTTGCCATAGGCGAGAGCCCGGGCGAAGGAGACCCGCTGCTGCTGCCCGCCGGACAGCTCGTGGGGATAGCGGCTGGCAAATTCCGAAAGCTCCACCTGTGCCAGCGCCTGCTCCACCCGCTCCTGCAGGTGGTCCGTATCACCGGTGGCGCGGAGGCCGAAAGCGGTGTTTTCGAAAACCGTCATGTGGGGCCACAGGGCGAAGTCTTGAAATACAAAGCCCAGCCCTCGCTTTTCCGGCGGGACGGCGATTTGTTTCTTCTTAGAAAAGACGCAGCGGTCGCCCAGATAAATTTCCCCATCATCCGGCGTTTCCAGCCCGGCAATCATGCGGAGCAGCGTGGTCTTCCCGCAGCCCGAAGGCCCTAGAAATGTGGTGAACGTGCCGCTTTTAATGGAAAGGGAAAAGTCCTGAATGATCGGTTTGCCGTTAAAAGATTTGGAAATATGGTTTAAAACAATGTCCATAGGCATCCTCCTTTTCTCCATTGTAGAAAAGGAATGTGAAATTCAGATAAAGGCTTTGTAAAAAGTGGGTAGTAGTAGTCGGTAGTCAGTGGATGGAGTCAGATTTGCTTGCTTAACAAAAGCAAGCAAAAAGCGCAGAACGAGTCTGCGCTTTTTTAGTATTAGCTATATTTTGCCCCTTTTCGCTGGAAGGGCTTCTTTAAAGTGAAGAGTGAGGAGTGAGGAGTGGAGGTGCGCCGCATCAATTCATATAGCGGCGCAGAGTTTTGAAATCCGGGCTTGCGTACTTGCTCCCCTACGTCTGTGTTCCGTTTACAGGAAGAGTAACTGGTTCCCTAGAAAACGGTGACACGGTAAATGGATCACGGTAGTGAGGAAGCAGATAATCGTATTGATTTCAAAACTCGCGGCGCTTTCTGATTTGTGCGCCGCACCACCACTCCTCACTCCTAACTTTCGTCCACCGACTACCGACTACCGACTACTTCCCTGTATACGACACTTCTTTTGCTTCTTTAAAGAGAGCGGACGGGTCTTCAGGGAGGTTCTTCTGCTGTTCCAGTTCCAACATCAGCACCGGTTTTCCTTCGCTGAAATCGAACTGAGTGAGGTCGATGGCCTGCATGTGAAGGCTGTTCACGCCATCGAAATACATTTTCATATTCTTGTGGTCGTAGTAGGTGCGCCACAGGGTGGAGGCGTTATTGGGGGACTCGGTGGCGAAGGGGATCGGTTCCGAGATGCCGCGCATGATGGACATGACGCCGTAGAGTGCCTGGGTTTCCAGTTTGCCGTCCTGAATGAATGGCGCGATTTCCGTTTTCAGTTCTTTGGGCAGCTGTTTCAAAAGATAAGTCAGGCGGGTGAAACGATCGGCGGAGTCGGAGGAGCCGGGGATGCTGTTTTCGCCCTTGATTTCCCAATGGCGCTGGATGGTGAGCTGCTGGTCGAAGCTGGGCTCATTGGTCATGACGGTGTAGTCCTTGCTGTGATGGATCTTGAGCTCGCCTTTGATATACTCAATGATGGCATTGTCACCGCTGGCATCGGAGAGGGAGAGGTGGAGCTGCGACGGCGAGCCGGTACCGGAAGGAATGAGGCGGAAAGGTTCTTTCGAGAGGCCTTCGACGGCATCAGCTACGGAGGCGTAGTTGTCCAGCACGTACTGTACCCAGCCATTGATATTGAGCTGCGGCTTATCGCCGGGATTTCCGATATCCCCATCGTCCAGGTAGAGCTTGTTGACCACCAGACCTTTTTCATTGATGCCGTCGGTGATGTCGCTGTTGAAACTGGAAATATAGGCGCTGCCATAGCGGGAAGTCCACTGCACGGCGTTTGTATCGCTGGCGCCGTTTCTGTGAATGCCCCGTGGCGCGATCCAAAGCTTCGTGTCCTGCGGCGTGTACCAGTCCATGGTGCGGCCGGTGATGACTACATTTTCATTTCCTACGTACACTGCCCGGGAGCAGGCGTCGGCATTGAGTCCCAGGCCGAGAGAGAAAGAGAGTGCCAGTGCAGCAGCCGCTGCTTTTGCGAATGTGAATTTCATAGAAAGTCCTCCTGAAAATAGGGAAAGCCTCGCTCTGTAGCGAGAAATAAGGGGGAAAGTTCAAGGCGCAAGGTTCAGAGTCCAAGTCGTGTTTGCAGCGCACAGATCCAAGCACTGCAAAATTTGAAATAAAATTTCAAATGAGAGAGAATTTGAGAAAGCCCAAGGGAAGACGCTTGAACCCTGAACCTTGCACCTTGAATCGTTTTCCTGTACAGTATAAAGGTGAACGTAGCGTACAGGTCAAGGGGGGATTTTATGTTTTACACCACCGGAGAATTTGCAGCCATCATGGGGGTCACACGGCGGACCCTTTCCTACTACCGGGAGGAAGGACTCTTTCTTCCGGAAAGAATAGAAGCCAATGGCTACCACTACTACAGCCAGGCGCAGATGTACACCTTCTACCTGATCCGCGCGCTGCTGGAGCTGGGGCTGTCGCTGGACGAATTGAAAACGTATGTAGGAAATAAAAATACCAAGCGGCTTCAGGAAATGCTGGAGGAAAAGGAAAAAGAACTGGCGGAAGAAATCGAGCGGAAGAAAAGACTGCAGCGGGCGCTCAAGAATCGCGCGGCCATGCTCTCTCTGGCGGCGAAAGCGGAGAGAGGGGAAATGGAAATTTCCCATTTCCCCAAAGCCCTGTTCATCCTCAGCGCTCCGTTACCAAGACACGATAAAAAAGAGCGCGCCCGTCTGGAAGAAAGGCACGCCCTCCTGGGCATGAAGCATCACCTCGTCAGCGGCTACCGCGTGGGTATCATGACCGCTGTGGAAGATTTGCAGAAAGAGGACTACGAAATGTACGCCCGTTATTATACCTATATATATAAGGGCATGAAATTTCCCCGAAGCGATGATGCCATTTCCGGTGAACGCCCCGCCGGTCTTTACGCCGTAAGCTATGGCAGAGACTATGCCTATGCGAAGCGGTACCGGAATTTATTTCAATTTATCAAAGCGAATGGCTATGAGCCTTTTGGCTACGCCTATGAGGATCTGATGGAAGACGAACTCTGCACCGACAATCCGGCGGAACAGACCACGAGGATTATGATTTCCATTGAAGTGCGGGCTGCGTTGTCGGTTTAGTAGTCAGTAGTCAGTAGTCAGTAGTCAGTAGTCAGTAGTCAGTTCGAGGGTACTTGCTTTCAATATTGGCGGCGCTTTTTGATTTGTGCGCCAAGCCCTCTTCCATTGGAAAGGTGTGCCCGAAGGGCAGGGGATAGCCGAGAAAGCAGCCAAATGCGTCCCGACTACCGACTACCGATCACCGACTACAAAATGATGGCGGTTACGTCTCCTCTGTATGCATTGGCGCCAAACGCGCCCCGACTACCGACTACCGACCACCGACTATGAAATGATGGCGGTTACGTCTCCTCTGTATGCACTGGCGCCAAACGCACCCTGATTACTGACTACCGACCACCGACTACAAAATCAATAGCGGAAATCCCCCCCAATTAAATAAAAAATTAGTTGCAAACCCCATTTCCTTATGCTACAATAACTTCGCTGGGATAGCCCGGCTTTTTTAAATGCAATATCTACATTATCTACTTGCATAAGACACTATGCTTGTGATATACTGACTAGGTATGTTAGTTGGCCACCGGCCAAGAAAGATTGAGTGAGGTGTAAATAATGCGTGAAGGAATTACTCTTGCATGCACAGAATGCAAGCGCCGCAATTATCGTTCGAACAAAAACAAAAAGACCACTACCGAACGCGTAGAACTGATGAAATACTGCAAATGGTGCCATAAACACACCCTTCATAAAGAAACCAAATAATTTTCTGATATTTGAACTGGGGTGCGAGCATGGCCAAGGCGAAGCGTAATACAGCAGTAACGAGAACAGAAAAAGCAAAGGAAGCCAACGGCGCATGGAACCGTTTCTTTAAAGAAACAAAGATGGAAATGAAGAAGGTCATCTGGCCGACAAAAAGCCAGCTCCTGAACTACACCATCGCTACCATCGTAGCAGTTTTCCTTGTTTCCTTCCTGATCGTCGCAGTAGACTTCGTATTCGCTGGTCTCTCCAAGTTATTAGTCACTGCGGTAGGCTGAAAGGAGGAGAGCTATGTCCGATATCGAAGCTGAAAACAAGAATATTGAAAGAGAAGAAAGCGTAGTCAATGCACCGACGGAAATCGGCGCTCCAAGCGAAGGCTCTAAAGATATCCGCTGGTATGTTATCCATACCTACTCCGGATATGAAAATAAAGTCAAAGAAACATTGACCCGCAAAGTTCACTCCATGGGCATGGATGATACGATTCTCGAAATCCTGCTCCCACTGCAGGACGAAGAAGAGGAAAAAGACGGCAAGAGAAAAATGGTTTCCCACAAGGTATTCCCCGGATACCTGCTGATCAAGATGGAAGTCAATGATAGAAGCTGGTACGTCGTCAGAAATACACCTGGCGTCACCGGATTTGTAGGAACCACCACGAAGCCGATTCCCCTTTCTGATGAAGAAGCAGATCGCATCATTCACGGCGTGAAGAAAGAAACCCCGGTAGCCACCGACGTTGCAATCGGCGACCGCGTTCGAATCACCAAAGGCGTATTCGAAGACCGCACCGCTACCGTTATCGAAGTCGCTGATGACAAGACCAAGATCAAGGCCGACATCAGCAGCTTCGGAACCACCACTACCATTGAACTGGAAGTCGGCTCTTTTGAACCGATTGCCTGATCAATATATTTGTGGGACTGTCTTGAACTAGGCTTGTCCCACGGTGGGAGGGCCCGTTACAGCCCGTAAGTACCACATTCCACAAAGGACAAGGAGGTGTAACATTATGGCAAAGAAAATTACTAAAGTTGTTAAACTGCAGGTTGCAGCTGGTAAAGCTACCCCGGCACCGCCAGTAGGCCCGGCCCTCGGCCAGGCAGGCGTAAACATCATGGCCTTCGTTAAAGACTTTAACGATCGTACCGCTAAACAGGTAGGCCTGATTATCCCTGTAGAAATCACCGTTTTTGAAGATAGAAGCTTTACATTCATTTGTAAAACTCCGCCGGCAGCCGTTCTTCTGAAGAAAGCTGCAGGTATCGAAACAGCTTCCGGTGAACCGAACAAAAAGAAAGTAGGCAAGGTCACCAAAGCACAGGTCAAGGAAATCGCTGAAACAAAGATGCCAGACCTGAACGCCAACACAGTAGAAGCAGCAATGCGTCTCGTGGAAGGCACAGCCCGTTCTATGGGCATCGAAGTTGTAGACTAAGACTGACCCGTTCGTGGCAGGGTAGGACCCCAAAGACCACATAGGAGGAAACAATGGCAAAACTGACAAAGAAACAGAAAGCAGCAGCAGCCATCGTTGACAGTCATAAGCTCTATGACCTCGACGAAGCTGTAAAGCTCGTAAAAGAAGCAGCTTCTGCAAAATTCGATGAAACTGTAGAAGTCGCTTTCAATCTGAACATCAACCCGAAATACGCAGAACAGCAGCTCCGCGGCGCTACCGTTCTTCCGGCAGGCACCGGCAAATCCAAGAAAGTCCTGGTATTTGCTAAAGATCACAAAGAAGACGAAGCAAAAGCAGCAGGTGCTGACTACGTAGGCGGAAAAGAACTGGCCGACAAGATCATGCAGGGCTGGATGGACTTTGACGTCGTAGTAGCTACACCGGACATGATGGCCGTAGTTGGTCGTCTCGGCCGTGTACTCGGACCGAAAGGCCTCATGCCAAACCCGAAGGTTGGCACCGTTACTATGGATGTAGCTAAAGCTGTCAACGAAATCAAAGGCGGCAAGGTACAGTATCGTACAGATAAAGCCGGCAACGTACAGGTTATCATCGGCAAAGTATCCTTTGAAGAAGATAAGCTGAAACAGAATCTGCTCGCTATCTACAATACCATCCTCAAAGCTCGTCCTTCCACCGTTAAGGGCGCCTACATGAAGAGCCTCACCATCAGCTCCACCATGGGCCGTGGTATTCACCTCGACCTGACCAAGGTAGTAGCAGCAAAAGCATAATAAAGCCTATTTACACTTAGCTTAAGACCGGCGGTAAGAAATTTTAAAGGGAGAAATCCCGCCTCCCGAGGCTGAGTACTGGAAAAGCCAGTACACGACCTCGCGAGCCTTGCGAGGTCGTTTTAGCTAACGTGATAAATAATAAATCCCTTAGCAGAGGAGGTGTACTATGAGCGAAGAAAAGTATGAAGTAAAGATCCGTCCCGAAAAAGAAGCCATCGTGGCTGAAATGAAAGAAAAACTCTCTTCTCAGGGCGTAGTCCTCGTATCCTTCAACAAGTTGGACGTAAAGAATGCGACACTTCTCCGTCGTAAATTCCTGGCCCACGGTGTAGAATACAAGGTCATTAAAAACACACTGACCCGCATCGCAGCTGACGAACTCGGTCTCGAAGGCCTCGACGATCTGCTCGCTGGCCCGAACGGCCTTGCAACCTGCAAAGACGATCCGGTAGCACCGGCAGCAGCTCTGAAGGAATTCATGAAAGAAACCAAGAGCGAAGCTATCGTTGTGAAAGCCGGCGTACTCGATGGCAAAGTCATCGACGCAAAAGCTGTACAGGCACTGGCAGACCTGCCATCCAAAGAACAGCTGCTCGGTATGGTCGCAGCAACCCTGCTGGCTCCGATTACCGGACTGGCACGCGCTCTGAATGGCAACATCCAGAACCTCGCATATGCTCTCGAAGCAGTGCGTAAACAGAAAGAAACTGCGTAATCACTACGCGTAAATATTCCATGGAGGAACACAAAATGACTAACGAAGAAATCCTTAACGCTATTGCCGAAATGTCCGTTCTCGAACTCTCTGAACTCGTAAAAGCAATCGAAGAAAAATTCGGCGTATCCGCAGCAGCTCCTGTAGCTGTAGCAGCAGCAGCAGCTCCGGCAGCAGCAGCTGAAGAAGAAAAATCTGAATTCGACGTTGTACTCAAAGACGTTGGCGCTCAGAAAATCCAGGTAATCAAAGTCGTTCGCGAACTGACCGGCCTGGGCCTGAAAGACGCTAAAGCAGTAGTTGACGGCGCTCCGAAAGAAGTTAAGACCGGCGTAGCTAAAGCTGAAGCTGAAGAAATGAAGAAGAAACTCGAAGAAGCTGGCGCAACTGTAGAACTGAAATAATTGCGGCTAAGCAAAAAAGCTCGATAAAATCGGACTCCGAAAGGGGTCCTTTTTTATTTGCAACAAAAAAACAGCACAACGTAAAAAAAGGCGCCAAATGGCGCCTTTATAAAAATACCGGATTTTGAATTTTTATAAAATTTTTCTTTGATTTAAGGACGATATTTTGCTTTATTCTCCAATATAATTCCTTCTTATGGTTGGTGTATTTTCCTCCAGATAGCGTTCGAAATTCCATCGTTCATCCAAAAGGGAGTGACCTAACTTTTCCACGTTACTTTGTTCCGGTAAAACCAGGGCAGGATAAAGGGAATAAGGGATTCCTTCGGGGGATTTCAAAGTATCTGCAAATTGTAGAAATGCTTCAACAAAATTCTGGTGTTTTTTCATTGTGTTCACAATGCCGTCTAGATTTGAAAGAGGATTTGAGGAACTGGTGAATCCAAGAAGTTCCGCGAGACCTTGCAATTTCTTTTTCAAAATTCCCGCGCGGTTTTGGACATAATATTGATCCAATGCGTAGGATATGTAATTAAGAAGAAATAGGAGTATAAAGCGATCCCGGAGTTCAAGCTTGCCCTGAATAATGATTCTAGGAAAAAGTCCAGTCTTTATACCATACATAATATTTTCCGGTGCGTCAGAATCTTCAGCAATAACAGCAGATGCAGCGACTACAAAGCGTTCATCTTGGGCAATCTCTGCTTGTCTGATATTTTCTTCTGTATAAGGCTTTTCACCGATTCCTAGCATCCAATCAATGGATACACCAAAGAGTTGATTCATGCTAATTAATAATTGAAAGGTAGGCTTATTCGTCATGGGATATTTTTCAAAAAATGCAATGTTGCCTGAGCTTTTGTAATTTAGTAGGGCAGCCATTTCTCTGGCTGATAGTCCATAAAAATTGCGCAATGCCTTGAATTTATCGGAAAAATTAAGGTCGCTATGATCAAAGGTATATTCCGGCATGAAATTTTCTCCATTTTGAAACTTGCAAAAAACTAGGCGAAAGGATAAAATGCATTTAGAAAGTGTGCATTTAAAATGCACAGTCTTAGAAAGCGAATTATTTTTTTAGGAGGAAAACAAATGAAAATTGATGAATGGAAAGAAGCGGAGATGCTTACCGCTCAAGATGTAGCTGCCATTTTAGGTATTCCGGTTTCTCGGGGTTATACCATTATTCGAGATATGAACAAGGAACTCAAAGCCAAAGGTAAGTTAATACTACGCGGGCGCATCAATCGCACCTATTTTGAACAAAAAGTTTTGCCTTGATTTTTTATATTATTATAGCACAGGAGAAACAATGTCGATTTATAAAGAGCATAGGAAAAAAGGTATTTCATACACAATTAAAGTCACGAAGACGATCGCTCCTGGCCAGCAAAAGTCATTTTATGCTACCGCTCATACTTTGGCGGAAGCCAAAGTTAAAGAGCAAGAGCTTCGCGGCAAATTAGCAATCACTGCAAGTAGTTTGTCTGTGGCGGAGGGAGCAAATCGGTATCTCTCAGATCATAAACTTCGTTGCAAAATTACTACGTATCAAAGCACTCATTTGATTATAACGAAACAAATCATCCCTCGTCTGGGAAAATATAAAATAACAGATGTCACACCAAGAGTAATCAGAAATTTACAAAATGACTGGCTAGAAAGTAATTATCAGCCATCTTATTTAAGTTTGCTCAATTCGAAATTGTCTTCTTTATTTAATTATTTCCTTCGTTTTTATGGTCTTCCATCAAATCCAGTTAAACTTGCCGGTCCGCTCGGTGCTCGGCATGCCAAGGAAATGGCATTCTGGACGTTAGATGAATATGAGAAATTTTATGCCGGTCTTGATGGAAGTAATGATGAATCGTATAAAGTATTATTTCAACTTCTTTTCTATACCGGATGTCGGATTGGCGAAGCCTTTGCTCTCTTTCCGGCTGACGTAAATGTCGAGGAAAGATATATCTGCATCAGTAAGACATTTGTTCATTTGAATGGTCAAGATATTTTGCAAACACCGAAGACTCGATCTTCGATTCGACAGGTCAGCATTCCCAGTTTTTTAGCAAAGCAGATTGATGATTATATGATTCGTTTGCCGGAAAAGAAAATGCGATTATTCTTCAATATTTCGAAATTTGCATTGCACAGGAAAATGCGCAGCGTCTGCCAAAAGACTGGCGTCAAATTGATTCGTGTGCATGATCTCCGGCATTCTGCGGTAGCCTTCCTGATTTCCCAGAACGTACCAATTATCGAAATCTCTAAGCGCTGCGGACATCGCTCGCCAGATATTACCTATCACGTGTACGCTCATATGTACCCCAGTAAAGAAAAATCTATTGCCGATTTGCTTGATACGATTCACAAGAACAGGAGTATGACAACGTGAAATATAAATATGTTTTTTACGATAACAATTTAAAAACTGCTCCTGGTGTTGGCGCACTAGGAGCAGCAGGGGCGAGAAGGGTTTTTGCC
>CAVHZP010000028.1:0-14213 GCA_963640485.1 bacterium
AGCGTCCCGCCTTCGATGCTGCCACCGGTGCTCTTGATTTTGAGATCCTTCGCCGCGGTGCCGGTGGTGATGGTCACATCCTCAGCAGCTGTGATGGTAGCCTTGCCACTCTCGGCTTTCACTTCGCCAAGAATGGTTTCGCCGGTGCCACGGCTGTCGATGGTGATGTCTTTCGCCGCCGTGACTTTGGCAAGGTCCACGGCGCCTTCGCTGGTGACTTTCACATCGTCCGTGGTGGACGCGAAGGTGCTACCGGTGATGGCGGCCGTTTTCGTGCCGGTGTAGGTGAGCTGTCCTTTGGCGGTGTAGGTGCCTTCCGTGATGGCGCCGCTGTCCTTGATGGTTACTTTGCCCCCGGTGGACCGGTACTCGCCGTTTTCGATGGTGGCATCCTTCGCGTTCGTCACGGTGAGGCTGTCTTTGCCGGTGAAGGTGCCGCCGCTGACGGTGCTGTCATTGACAAGCGACAGGGTCTGGCCGGTGTAAGTGCCGCCTTCGATGTTGCCGCCGGTGTGGTTGCGGATCGTCAGCGCGGATGTGACATCGTAGGCGCCATCCTTCAGGTTGCTGTAGTTGTCGATGACAATGCTGTCACTGTCATAGTCGCCGCTACCCATGGTGCCGTAGTTGGTCAGGATGAGACCGCCGTCGCCGGCGATGATGGTGTTGTCACTCATGGTGGCTCTCTCGTGATTGGTGATATCCACTTTCTTCCCTTCGAAAAGGGCGCCGGTGATGCTGTGGAGGTCTACGCCCTGGGCCTGAGGCGTGGTGTTGTTCACTACGGTGAGGGTCTCGGTGGCCTTGAAGGTGGGCGTGCCATTCGTCCCATTCACCTTGCTGTCGTTGGTCAGGGTGGTATTCTTCCCTTCGAAGATGCCGCCGGTGATGGTGCCCGGGTTGTTCACCCGGAGGGTGCTCTTCGCTTTGTAGGAACCGTTACCGATGAGCTGGGTATTCGTCAAGGTGAGGTTTTCAGCCTCGATGGCATTATCGGCAGAGAGGTTATTTCCGAAGAGGGAAATATTGGCATCGCCGGTGCCGGTGGCCTGGAGTTTGCCATCGATTTCATCCCCGTTTTCGGTGGTGTGGCCGCGGGCCTGGATGCCCAGGGTGGTGGTGTCGTTCTCACCCTTCATATCTTTAGCGTTGGTGATGGTTACATTCTCGCCCTGGATATTCACGTAGGAGGTTGCCAGTTCCTCGTCCCGCTCTTCCGCCAGGAGGCTGTTGTTTCCATTGGTGCCTTTGAGATCGATGGTCACATCGCCTTCGGCAGCGTAGATGGTATTGACGATGAGGTCGCCATCGGATTTCTTGATGTCTACGCCATCTTTCGCGCGGGCGGTGAGGACGCCGTCGCCGGTGATGGTGGTATTCGTGATGGCGCCGCTACCGGATTCGAGGATCAGGTTCGCACCCTTGCCGGTGCCGATGGTGATACCGTCCAAGGTGCCGCTGGTTTTGAGGCGTACTTCCTTGCCGGCGGTGAAGGTGCTTCCGCTGGTGATGCCGCCTTCACTGATGAGGTAGATGGCGCCCTGGCTGGCCATGGCCGTCAAGGTGCCCGAGGTCTCGGCCGTAATGGGGCGCACCGAGGAAACGGTGACCGTATTTCCGTTGATGGCAAAGTCACCGCGTTCCGCCGATGCCAACGCCAGGAGCTGGTCGCGGGTGATGGTCGACGGATCGGTGAAGTCGATCTTCATGCCTTCGGTCTTCTGGCCGATATCATTTTCGGTGCTGGTGAGGCTGATGGCGGTGCCCGACACGTGAGGCGTGCCTTTCAGGGTGGTCTTGGTGTCGGTGATGCCTTCCTTGATGCTGCCGGGGGCGAAGGTGACGAGGAGATCCTGCGCCGACTTCGCAGAGCCTACGAGGACTTCCGCTTTCTCATCTACCGTGAGGAATTTGTCCGCCGTGAGATCGGCTTTCGTGACGGCCGCGTTGCTGTAGATGTTGCTACCGTCATTCTCGATGCCTTCGATGTAGTCTTTTACTTCTGCGGCAGTCCAGGTGCCTACGGTGCTCTTGAGCTCGTCATAGCGGGCCTGCTTATCCGCGATGTAGCTATCCGCGTCGATGCCCTGGGCTTCGATGGCCGCTTTGGTGCTGTCGTCCAAGGTGTACACGCCGTCTTCATTCACATAGGCTTTGAGGCCCTGGAATTCATTGTACTTGCTTTCCACTTTGGCGATGAGCTGGTCCTTCTGCTTGCGGAGGGTATTGCTGCTACCTTCCCATACGCCGGCGGTGCCCCAGGCCAGGAGTTTCGCCTGGGCATCATCGTTGTTAAGGTCGGTGTAGTTGTTGTCCACGAAGGAGCCATTGGTGGTGAGGGTTACGGTGCCGTTTTCAGAAATGACACTGTCGAGATACAGGTCGCCGCCGGTATTGGTGATGGAAATATTTCCATCCGCCCGGGCCTTGAGGCCGTAGTTCTCCCCTTCCTTCGCCGTGGTCTTCACGTTGAAAGTGCCGCTTTCGCCACTGATGGCGCCGCCGGAGGTAAGCTCTACGCGATCCGCTGTGACGGTGGTATTGGCCTTCTGGGAAATATCGCCGCCGGCAGTGAGGGAGACGATGCCATTACTGGTGATAGCGCCGGCGGTGAGTGCATTGCTGCTCTGGATGATGAAATCGCCGTTCGCCGCGCTGCCGCTGACAGAGGTGGCGGTGGTGCGGATGCCATTCGCCCCTTCGCCGACGCCGCCGGTGGTGGCGGTGAGGGCCAGAGATTTCGTATCAATGGTGCCGATGTTGCTCTGGGTAATGCTGCCGCCGGTGATGGTGGTGGCGCCGGAGGTATTGGAGATGCCGCCGGCAATATGCACATTTCCGCCGCCGGCCTGGTTGATAGATACGGTACCGCCGCTTTCGTTGCCGTTGAAGCCGATGCCGATGGCATGGCTGGCATCCAATTCATACTGCGTGAATGTGGTCTTATCATCGCGAATGACCATCTTCATATCGTATTTCTTGGTGAGCCCTAAGGTGTACCACTGGCGTGTGGTTTTGATGTCATACTCCATCACAGTGGAACCGTTGGTGACGGTCCAGGTCTTGGTCTTTCCATCGCCGATGGCATTGTTCGTCCCGGCATCGGCGGCCTTGCTTCCGGAAATGAAGCCGCCATCCTTCAGCGGGAGTGTCTTGCCCGTTTCGATTTTGGTCAGTTCCGCGCCCATGGCAATGAGCTCGTCTCTGGTAGGCGTTTTGTCTTCGATGCCCCACCAGTCGAATTTCGTACCATGGTACTCATAGGTACTGGTCTCGCCGATAGAGGTACCGGTCTGGAATACATAGTGCTGGTCCGCCTGCGGCGTGTAGGTGGCACTTCCATTCACTGCCGCCGTCTTTCCATCGCTCCAGGTGCCATTGCTGTAGGTCTGGGTGGTGGTGTAGATGGTGCCGTCTTTGCGGGTGTAGGTGGTCTTGGTCTTCGGGTCGCCGGTCTTGGTATCCAGGTCGGTGATTTCGATGACCCCCTCCACGCCGCTTCCGGTGTCCACGCCTTTGAGCTCCAGGTTGTAGGTGGAGTTGTTCTTGATACCGATGGAGCCATAACCATCCAGTGCTTCGATGCGGGCCTGGCTGGTGTCCTTATTGGTATTGATGATAGTGCCTACGATGGACACCTTGCCGCCCCGCACTTCGAGGCCGCTGACCACCACGTTGCCCGTTTCCTGGTCGTAGGTGATGGTATCGGAGAGGATGCCCTTGTCATTGCCCACATAGATGGTACCCACGTTCGCCGTATCGGCGCTGCACTTCACATAGTCGCCATCTTTATTTCTATAGTAGAAAGTGGGAACTTCAGGGATTTCGAAATCGTAGCTCGCGATGCCGCTCTGAATCTTCGAATTGATATTGACGTAGCGGGCGGAAATAAAGATATTGCCATTGGCCAGGATGCCGCTGCCCAGGTTTGTATTGGTGCCATAGGTATTGCCCTGATCCACGATGGGTTCGCCGCCGATATTGGCGATGCGGTTGCTGTAGCTCTGGATGAAATCGCCGTTCTTCGCGGTCACTTCTACGGAGCCCGCCTCAATGCTGCCATTGTTGTACATGTCGCCATAGTCACTGACTACACGCACCAGGCCGCGCGGATTGTAGACGGTCTTGCCGCTTTGAATGATCAGCGACGGTGCGGCATAGAGCGGCACGTCGGCGTCGCCATCCTTCTCTACATAGGCCGGATCCTTCGGCGAGAAGTTGGAGGAAATCTCTACTTTCGGTGCGTCAGTGGTATTTCCATCGGTCAGCGTAATCTGCCCCAAGGTAGTGCTGCTCTTCATGACACTGCCATTGAGGTAGAAGGTCCCGCCATCATCGATGTAGCCATTGTCCCGGCTCTTCTCGATGCGGATATCGCCGACGATGAGATTGTTGGGCGACACATTCTTGATGGTGACGGTGGCATCACCATGGGCCGTGAGGCTGCCTTTGCCGGTGATGGTGTCGCCTTCGAGGTAAATGTCCCCCAGCTGCGCTTTGATGTCGCCGATGGTCACATCGTGAGTGGTGTAGGCATAGGATTGCTGGTGGAGCAGGGCGTAGCCGTTGTACATGCCGTCGGTGACCTGGGTCTTATCCTTGTTGTAGAACAGCCCGCCGCTTTCGGTGCCGCCATTCGCGAAGAATTCATTGGTGGCTTCCACCTGGTTCTTCAAGTCACTGTAGTTGCTCTGCGCCGTTTCCAGAAGTTTTGTATATTTCTTATAGACCTCACCAAGGTCTTTGTAGTCTTTCTGGATCTTCGTCCAGGTAGCTTCGGACATGGTGCCATTGTCTTCAATGGTGTAGTTTGCCTCTCTCACAGCAGTGACATAGTCATTCAATGCGGTGTTTACATTCGTCACACTGGTGTCATAAGCACTCTGGGCATTGGTCTGGGCCACTTTAGCGCTATTGTAGGCTTTGACTTCCTCTACATTCGGATTCTTCAGGATGTACGCTGTCACCTCCGTGTCGGTGGGGCTTCCGCCGATTTTCTTTTTCAGCGCCGTTTCTGCCTGGCTGAAAGCGCTATCGGCACTCACCTTCTCATTGTATTTCGTTGTGCTGGTGTCCTTCTGCGTATTCCAGCCCTTATAGAGTGTGCCCAGATTTTCCAGCTGCTCCTGATTTGCTTTTACCGCAGCCTGGTCGTTCTTGATGCTCTCTTCCAAGGCCGCCTGGGAACCGTTATCCAGCGCCAGGAGACGGTTCGTCGCGTCAGTCAGTTCGCTCTGGCTACCGGGGTCCACTTCTACGAACTGGTCACCTTGCATGTAGCCCAGGCCCTGCTCGATCATCTTCGCCTGGACGAATTCGATTTCTGCTTCGTAGGCCGCTTTCGCTGCGGGGTCACCGGCGTGGTCTGCCAGGAGCGCCTTCAGATCCTTCAGCCGCTGCGAGAGCTCCGCACCAGCGGGCACTTCTTTGCTGAAGCTGTAGGAAATATCTCCGGTGGTGGTGATGTCGGTGGTCCACTTGCCTTTCTGGTCTCCGGTACCACTGGAGCCGGAGATGATGATTTCCTTATTTCTATGGATCCCCGTCTCAGCGCTGCCGTCCAAGGTCGCCGATGCGGTGGCCGTATTCACGGTTTTGCCGATATTGCTGCCCTCGGCGCCGAAGGCTTCGGCCAACTGATTGACCCAGTCCTTCACTTCGCCATAGCCGCTGGCGCTCACATTGCCTACGGTGGACTGCAGGAGCACATCGCGGTCGCTCCGGATGGAGCCGCTCTCACTGAAAGCAAGCTTCGCATCGCCTTTGACAGTGGCCACCGGGTCTTTCTGCACGGAAATCGGGATGACTGTCGCGTTCAGGATATCGCTCTTGGCCTCGACGCGGACCGTGCCCTTCTCGCCGTCTTCATTCCGGCCGGCAGCTACGCGCACGTCGCCTTTGGCGGTTTCTGCGCTGCCACTGAAATGGGTCTCCGTATGGGTTTCATAGGTCACATCATTTTCCGAACCTGCATAGCCCGCTGCGCCATAGACATCCACCAGGGTGGTGCTCTTGATGTCTGCGTCATTAGACGCGGTGATAGCGATGGAGCCGCCGCGGATGGTTCTTTCGTGGACCGTATCATCAGCCACCGCGCTGTCGGTGACAGTGCCATAGCCGTCGGTGTCGCCGGCCAGGAGCGTCGCGCCTTTGACCACATCGGTGGTGGTATTGGCCTTCACGTTATGGGTATTCTTCACGTGAGCCGCGCCGACCACTGCACCGGTGGCAAGGCTGCTCCGGTCTCTGGAAATCACATCGCTGTGGGCAGTGATGGTGATGGCATTCTTATCATAGAGGGTCATGCCGGCTGCGATTTCCGCTTCCGTCAGATCCCCCGCGTTAGCCTTGATAGTAGCGGCGCCGATAGCGGCCCTCGTGTTGTGGGTGATATTGGTGACATTCACCACGCCATTGCCGCTTGCCACAGCCGCACCAACGCTATCGGCGGTCTTCTCGTCAGAGCCATTGCGCCATGCTTTGGTGGTTTTGTTATCGGCGGAAATCTTCGTTTCCTCGTCGGTGGTAATCGTTGCCGCGCCGATGTTCACAGCAGCGTCGGAGGTGATGTTGACCCTGGTCTCGCCGCCAGTACCGCTGACGCCGCCGGCACCAACGGAGTTCATCTTCACATTCACTGCATCTTCATGGAGCGCGCCGATTTCCGCGGTCTTTGCCTGGATGGTGGCGCTACCGATATCTACCTTCGTTTCCTGCTTCATGTCCACTTCGGACAGAGCCACGGCGCCGGAGAGGACGCCGCCGGCACCGGCAGTGGCTTCGGCGTAGGCATTGTACTTATCCGTATCTTCCGGCGTATCCATGATGGCATAGACAGCCAGTGCGTCTGCGGAGATGAGTTTCGCGCTGTCGCCTACCTCTACCAGGGACTTGTCGGTGGATTTCACGTAAGCGCTGGTGAGACCCACACCGGCTATACCCAGGCCCGCAGACGTAGCATTGGCATGGATAATCGGCGTATTGGTGGCAGCCACGAGGATTTTATTCCCCGAGAGCTCCGCGCGCTTTCCTACGCTGGCCGTCGCGGTGACGCCGGTGGTCAGGAAAGCGCCGGTGCCGGTGCCTGCATAGGTACCCACCGCAGCACCGATGGTGGTCGCCGAGAGATTCGTATCGGCATCAGCCTCTACGGTCAAGACATCCTTCGAGTCCAGGATCGCCCCGTCCTCTACCGTGGTTTCGGAGGTGCCGGTGACGGAAGAGCTGATGAAGGCACCATTGATGGCGCCGGAAATCCCCACCGTCGCGCCGGTCAAGAAGGATTCGAAGTTCCGGGTATTCTGTGCTTTCACATCCAGGGTGCCGCCGGCAGCGATGCGGGAGCTATTCCCGATGATCGCCTTCACGTCGCTGTTGTCATTCCATGTTTCCTCGGTGCCCTGGAGGGAGAAGCCGCCGGCAACAGAAGCGCCGACGATGGTACTCTTCATCCGGTGATTTGAGGTGGCCGACACGATGGCGCTGTCATCGGTGTAGATCACCGATTTCTCGCCGGTCTTCGCCTGGGTCAGGGTATCTGTATTCACCACGCTCACCGACGCGCCGGCTGCATTAACGCCGATGCTGGCATTGGCGCTGATGTTCGTCACGTCCAGTTTGTCATCGGCAGTGATGGATGCCGACGCTGCTTCGATGAAGGTGCCGTCGCCCACCTTGGCGAGAGTTCCCTTCTCGCCCATTTCCGGGGTCTCGCTCTGGAACTTGGTGGCCGCCTTCTCACGGATGCCCGACATGGCATCCGGCGTATCCGCATCGGAACCTTTGTAGGCACTAAGGGCCTTGGACACATCGTCGGACTCATTTACTTTCGCGCTGGCCCAGGTGTCCACATCGCTGGTATGGCCTTCGCTGTCAGTGGTGCCGGAGAGAAGCGATTTGTCGCTGTCGCTGCGGGTGCTGCCGAAATTATAGACAGAAACGCTGCCGGAAATGCCGAATCCGCCTGCCGCTGCTGCCACGGCGTTGGTAGAAATTCCTTCCATGTGGTCTTTGGCGGTGATAGCGAGAGCGCCTGAGGTGTAGGCAGCGTTGTTATTTCCCAGGTACGCATTGGTCTGGGTCCGCACCGTGCCCACATCCACGGCGGTGCCGATGGCTACCGCCGAACCTGCGGCACCGGCCACAACGCTGGTCATCTTCTCGATGGTGTGATCCGCTTCCACCGTGATGTCTCCGCCGTTGCTATAGCCCTTATAGCTCTGATTGAACTTCACTGCGTCACCGGTGTACGCCTTGGTGGTGGCGTTGAGGTTCATCACGTTCACCGCGCCCGCAAGACCTGCCCCGAGACCGCCGGAGGCCTGGATGGTGTAATTGCCCAGATTTTCTGTATTGTCTGCTTTCAACAACGTCTTTCCGCTGGTCTCCAAAGTAGCGGAGCCGCCCACGAAAGCTTCGGTGTTTTTCTTGATATTGTTCACGCCCACGGCCGCGCCGGCACCAACGCCACCGACGCCGATGGCTGCGCCGCCATTGCCACCGGCCAGGATGGTTTTGTCTTTGGCGGTGACGGAAATGCCATCGCCGCCGGTCGCGTAGTTCGCGCTGACCTGGCTGCCTTTACCGCCGGCGATGTAAGCTTTCGTATCGGTATCAAACACATTGACGCCTACCGCACCGGATACACCTGCCGTGCCGCCGAGCGCGCCGGCCACGGTAGCATAGGTCACATTGGTGACCTGAGATGCATCCACTGCTACTTTGGTGCCGCCGTCAATGACTGCACCGCTGCCGGTATACGCCTTCGTATGTCCGGTGAAGGAAACGGTAGCGTTCCCGACGCCCACGCCGGCAGTGCCGCCGCCGGCTACAGATCCCGCCTCAGCGATCTGGGTAAAATCCGAATCTGCGCTGATGGAGGCACCTTTCGCAGCCGTTACCGTCACCGCGTTGCCCACATGGGCGTCGGTGGTGTGAGTGACGAAAGTCTCGGACGCTGCCCCTGCCACACCGGCTGTGCCGCCGGCGCCAAGACCATTGGCCAGCGTTTTGGAATGGCTTACGTTCTTCGCTTTCACGGTGAAAGAGTCTTTCTCCATGTCCGTTGCCGCGCCGGCAGTGACCGTGACACCATCCCCCACGAAAGCAGAGACATTCTTATCCACCACTTCCACGGCTGCCGTGAGTCCCACGCCGGCGCCGAGAGAGGCGCTGGCCGCACCAGCTGCGGTGGTAAGGGCGGTGGTGTCTTCTGCAGAGACAGAGACTTCCTTCGTAGCGCTTACAGTGGTGGTGCTGGTGGGACTGGTCCCGGTTTGGGGATCGATATCATTTCCGATGAACGCCTTCGTGTCGGTAGAAATATCATGAGCCCCGGCACCGCCGGCGCCGGCAAAGTCAAGGCCGCCGGCCCCGGTGGCTGCGATGGAAGTGAGATTTTCCAGGGAAGTGGCCGTCACGTCCACGGATCCCGCATTCTTCAGGGTCACTCCGTCGCCGATGTAACCATAGGTGTGGCCGTCATAGGTCTGCACGTCCACCGCCGCACCGACGCCGGCGCCCAGAGAGAGGGACAGGCCGCCGGCAAAACCAAAGAGCTTCGCCGTGGACTTCGCATCGATGGTCACATCGCCACCCGCAATATCATAAGAGCCTTTGCCCAGGTAGGCATCGGTGTTCTGAGAAATCACATTCACCGTCACCGAGCCGCTTCCTGCAAACTTGGAGGCGCCGGCTGCCGCACCAACCGCCACGGTCTTCGCCGTAGAGTCGCTGTCGCTGTCACTGGCAGAGCCATTGTAGGCATTGTCTGCGGAAATGGTGAGGGCCGTAGCCTTCGCCTCTTTGGCTTTGGCATAAGCCGTGACGTCGGAGTCATTCACCATGACCGCGATGGCCGCACCGGCCGCATTATTTCCGAGAGCCGCCATGCCGACACCCAAGGTAGCGATGCTGTGATTGCCGGCATCGATGGTGAGATTCCTCACGTCCATCTTTTCTTTTTCATTATCGATGTGGGCATTGGTGGATGTGGAAATCCAATTTCCGGAGCCCGAGAAGGCGGCGCCAAATCCATCGGCCGCTGCCGCCGATGCGACAATGGAGGTGATGCGGCTCTTTTCTTCCGCGCTCACAGTCACGTTGCCACCGGTGGTCAGCGTGTCGCCCGTGTCGCCTTCAAAGCCGGTGATCTGACTGTTTTCCACGTTGGCATTTGTCTCGCCCTGGATCAGATTGATGGCGATGGAGGCACCCACGGCGGTACCATTGCCGCCGCCGGCAATGGCCACAGCGCCGGTGTAAGAGTTGATGGTGCCTTCGTCATTGGCCGATACGTTCACCGCCTCCTTCGCCTTCACGTTGCTGTCCTTCACGCGCGCGTTGGTTGTATTGTCCAGCCAGTTCAAGGAAATCTGGCCGGCCACCGCATTGCCCCGGGTCGCACCGCTGCCGCTGGCAGCGATGTTCAAAATGCTGGCGTCATTGTCTGCGGACACCGTAAGAGACTCATCGATGTCTTTGCCATCGGAGGTCTGGGATGTATTGCCCGAGAGGGTGAGATCCGCCTTCTCCACATAGGCATCGTTGGTATTGGTGATGCTATTGTACATGAAGGAACCGGCGATGGCATTGCTCTTCCCGGCATTGGCACTGGCAGCGATGGCGCCGCTGACCACGCGGATGGCGCTGTCATTGCGGGATGTCACGGCCAGGGAGTCCGCAGTAATGGACGCCCGGTCGCTGCTGTCCTCCTGCCCCACGTGGGCCTTGGCATTGTCATGGATGCGGTTCACCGACACATTGGCAGCGATGGAAAGGCCGCCTTTGGCCTCGCCTGCGTTGTCGCTCATGCTGCTATCCTTGCCGGCCACATCGGAAATGACGCTGTCGGAGGAGAAGCTAAGATCGGTGTCTTCACCGGCCAGCCCGTCCACCAGGTCTTCCAGGGTGGAGTCGGTGCTTACATCGTCACCGATGTCGCCATCGATGCTCTCCACCGACTCAATGTGAAGACCGCTACTGCCCGCCAGGTTCCCGACCTCAGAGGCTTTGTTATCATAAGTCACGCCGCCGGCCGCAGAGACAGCGATGATTTCACCATCATTCTCCGCATTCACAGCCACATTGTCACCGGCGTCGATGCTGGCCTTTCCGGACATATAGGCTTCCGTATCGCGCATGATATGGTTGTAAGCCACCGACGCGCCGATGCCGGTGCTGCCGCCGGAAACGGCGATGCCGCCGGCGATATTGACATCCAACGAATTGTCTTTGGCCGCCACATTGACATTTTTCCCGGCCTTAACCACTGCATGTCCGATGCGAGCTTTCGTCTCATCATCGATGCGATTGACGCCTACCGTGGCATCGATGGCCACAGACTTCGCCATGCCGCCGGCCACAGAAAGCGCCACATTGGTGGCTTCGGTATTGGCCTTGACGTTCACATCCTTGCCGGCCGTCACTTTCGCGCCATCATCGATATAGGATTCGGTGGTATTTTGCTGCCGCACTGCCAGGGCTGCGCCGCCTAAGCCGGACTTGGACACCTTCGCCATGTCCCAGCCGGAAGTATTGAAATATTCTTTGATATGCGGGCTCACCAGCAGATTTGCCGATGTTTCGCCCAGGATATCCGCCACATTGCCGGCGAAATTGACGGTGGTGATATTCGTGGTGCCCTTCACATCCACGTTGCCGCCGGCTTCCACCTTCGGCGCAGCGGTCTGTTCCTCATCTTTCTTTCCGATATAGGCCTTGGAGCTATTTTCATAATTCACCACGGAAATGGAAGCGGCCGCCGATGTGCCTTCTGCCACCCCCTGGGTCTGGGTCCAGCTGTCCACCAATTCAGACAAGCCAAAGCGAGTGGATGTGGAACCGAAAACCGTCTTCATCCCCTGGATGAGCTGATCCGAAGTGGCCCCATCTTTCCACACATTCTGGTAAGGGATCTTCGTTTCCGCCTGGACCGTCACATCGCCCTTCGCTTTCACGTCACCGGAAATATAAGCCTCCGAATGATTTCTCTGCTGGGTGTAGGCGATAGCTGCCGAACCGGAATTCTCCCGCTGCACCGTCTCACCGTCGTCGCCGGTGGAATTGCGGCGCGCCGTGGTCGCGATGTTGCTGGTACGGGAAATGGTTTCTGCGCTGACCGCCACTTTCCCGGCACCTGCGGTGTCGCTACCGGTGAGCTTGCCGTCCACTGCCGCAGCCGAAAGACCGCGCACTTTTCCCGTCACTGAAGCGGTGGCGCTATTTTCACTGAAAAGGAGAGACGTGGACGCATTGAGCCCCAGCTTGTTCCATGGCTTGGACTGGCTGGAGTCGCCTGCATCTTCCGCCTTATCCGTCAAATCCTCGCCGGTGGCACCGGTGGCATCGGAGTCAGCGAAAAGACCTTTGATGGCCGAGAACAGAGAGGACAGTTTGGACGTGCCCCAAGTGATGAGTTTTTTGTAATTGCCATCGCCGGCCAATGTTTCTGCCGACACCCTATCAGCCAGATACATATCCCCCGACAGGCTCGGCCGGTTTTCCGCCTTCACAGACACTTCGCCATTGGCATAGACGGTGCCCGCCATTTCCGTATTGACTTTGGTATCGGAAATGCCTACGGCCCCGGCCAAAACAAAACCAAGGCCGCCATTGGCTACTGTGGAACTCAGAGACCTCGTAGACGTGGCGGTGAGGCGGGTATCACCTTCACTGGAAATCACCGCCTTCTCTCCCACCCGGGCAGAGATATCACTGTGGAGCTCTGCCCAGCTGAAGTTAAGGCCCACACCCTGGATCTTGGTATCCAGCAAATAGAATTCAATCATATTAAGGGAAATCTTATTGTCCCCGTCAGCATGGATATCCACATCTTTCTTGGCGTACAAGTTGCTGTCGTCCACATTCACGTGAGAGTCCACATAGCCGAGACCCACATTGACGCCAAAATTAACGAGGCCGAGATTCCATGTCTCGATTTGGGACCGGGCATCGGAGAAGATGCGGATATCTCCCGCTTTATCGCCGGTGCCCATGGCATTGACATCGGTCTTCTCCATATCCACATCGGCAGCGGCATAGATTTTGGTGGCCGACGCCAGGGTTCTGGCGTTCAAGCCGTACTGCTTGATCATTCCCATGATGCCGGTGCTGTCATTGATGGTGACTTCGCCCTCTTCCACATCCGTTGCCGACGCATTGCCCAGCTGGCCGCCGGTGGTGGCCCGGGCTGCAATTTCTACATTCTTCCCGGTGATGGTATTCCGACCGGTGCCCTCTTTCCCCAGACGGATCTGCGCGTACGCGCCGTCGCCGATGTCCCAGGAGTAGAGCTGGGTGGTGGCGGTGGAGTGAATGGTCACATCGCCGCCATTTCCGGCATCGATGGTGCTGTCATCGATGGCAACCCGCGCCACGCCCATGGCCTGCCGGAGAGAGGTGATCTCGATGTCGCCGCCGGAGCCATCCGCAGTCTTCGAGGAAATATTTGCCGCTTTGATGATGAGCATGCCGCCATCCTCCGGCGCCTCCGGGTCCGCCTGCCGGTCCCCGGTGCTATTCACCACAGACAGAGCAATCTTTCCACCATTCGAAAGAACCGCGCCATTCTTCATGGTGAGATTGCTATTGGCTTTCATGTCGATCTTCTCGCCGTCCGAAAGGACCTGGCTACCATTCATAGAGAGATCGCCATTGGCTTCCATGGAAATCTGCCGGCCGTGAGACTCCACGGTCCCGCCGTTCATGGTAATGTCTCCCCCGGCAGAGAGCACGATGCCGTCTGCGGTGGCTGTGGCCGTGGTGGCCCGCTGGATGCCGGCTGTATTGACGAGGCTATTTCTATACTCTGCGGCGGTGCTATAAGAAGGCGCATTAAAGACAGCGCCGGTGCGAAGGAGCGCGCCGGAGAGGTTCATATCTTTTTCTGTGGAAATCAGAATGCTGTCTTTGGCATTGATGGTGCCGGCGATAGAAATCGTGGCGCCATCTTCCGCGCCTCCCTTCAGCATGGCCGCCCGGCCTGTGAGAGAACGGCCAAAGAAATCGGTATCTCCGAAAAGCGTTTCTCCCGCCTTCGCATTGGTTCCCAGTGTGAGACTGCCCACATTGATGACGCCGCTGGCGCCGACTGCGATGCCTTTGCTCGATAAGAAATACACATCGCCGCCGATTTTCCCGTCTTTCAACGCGTTCACTACGCCATTGATGTCGACTTTATTGTTTACTACGTTAATCTGGTGATTCACATTGCC
>CAVHZP010000029.1:0-14102 GCA_963640485.1 bacterium
AGGCGTATCCCGCGCACTAGCGGTATTATGCAGAACTATACGCAAACATCGGCATACTTTGGGCTACTGCTGAGTATGCACCTTCGGCGCATTTCTATCCGGCCCTATCGGGCGACCCTTCTCCAAGGGTCTACTCCCTTTCGCTGGCGGAACAATTTGCTTCAAACTGCAGCATGAAAATCCTTAACTTAACAGCATTGCTAGGAGCTTCATCGACATGTATGCACCAGCATGCTCCCCTCAAGCCTTTTCTTTTCATTTCTGCTATAATACTTATATTATACCGCTAAGGAGATTTCTATGAAATACCGTTTACTGCTTTTACTGGCGGCCCTGATCTGGGGCTTTGCCTTTGCTGCCCAGGTGGTGGGCATGGATACTGTGGGGCCTTATACCTTTAACGGCGTCCGCTTCATTCTGGGGTCCCTGTCCCTCTTCCCGCTGATTTTCTTCGGAAAGAAATCCGAATGCCCGCTCCCCACGAAAATTCCTTTCTGGGTCGCCAGCCTCATGGCGGGGCTTCCGCTTTTCCTTGGCGCCACGCTGCAGCAGGTGGGGCTCCAGTACACCACCGCATCGAAGGCGAGCTTCCTCACCGCCACCTACATCCTCATGGTGCCGATGCTGGGGCTTTTCCTGGGCCAGGTGCTTCGCCTCACCCATCTCATCGGCGCGGTCCTCGCCATTGGCGGCGTGTATTTCATGGCCATCACGGAAAATTTTTCCATCAGCAGCGGCGACCTTTTGATGCTCCTCTGTGCCATCGGCTTCACCATTCAGATTCATTTGCTGGAATACCTGACCCAGCGCTTCTCCCCCATCCTGCTCTCATCGGGGCAGTTCATGGTGGTGGGCATTCTGAATTTAATTCTTGCCTTCCTCTTTGAAACACCTACGGCTGTCGGCGTCTATGGCGCCCTCTGGCCGCTCCTCTATACCGGCCTTCTCTCTACCGGCGTGGCCTATACGCTGCAAGCAGTGGGACAGAAATATTTGCCGCCTACCGAAGCCTCTATGATTCTTTCCATGGAAATGGTCTTCGGCGGCCTCGCCGGCATCCTGTGCCTCGGTGAAACCCTCACCGCCCGCCAGATGATCGGCGTAGTAGCCATGACCGCCGGCGTCTTCCTGTCTCAGCTGCCGGGGAGAGTGCTTTGGGGTAAAGGAAAGAAATAATCTCAAAGTGTTTAAAGTAATCAGTAATTAGTAGTCAGTGATCAGGACGCATCTGCCTGCTCAGTCAAATACGCCCTGATCACTAATTACTGACCACTAAACCGCATCTTTTCACCAAACCGTTTTTCCGCACATTTTGAACATTCAACAAAAGGAGTCCTACCATGAAACACATCGTCATTGCTCAACCACTGGCCATTTCTTCCGCGCTTTTGAAAGAGCTCACTGCTGATTTTATTTCCGAAGGCTACACTCTCACCGCCTATGACAGTTTGCCGAAGGACCAGGCGGACCTGGGCGCGCGTCTCGCCGATGCGGACATCGCCGTCATCGCCAATTACCCGCTGAAGAAGGAAGCGCTGGAACAGGCGGCTTCCCTCAAATATCTCTGCGTCGCTTTCACCGGCGTGGACCATGTGGATATTTCCTTCTGCAAAGAAAAAGGCATTGCTGTCTCCAACTGCGCCGGCTACTCCACCCAGTCGGTGGCTGAGCTCACCTTCGGCCTCATCCTCGCCCTCTACCGCAAGCTCCCAGCCTGCGGCGAGGCGACCCGCAACGAAAAGAACAGCGCCGGCCTCATGGGTATCGAAATCGGCGGCCGAAATTTCGGCATCATCGGCACCGGTGCCATCGGCCAGAAGGTGGCTGACATTGCGAACGCTTTCGGCGCAAAGGTGTACGGCTACAACCGCTCCCAGAAAGGAAATAACATCACCTACACCGACCTGGACACCCTGCTCAAAACCTGCGACATCGTCTCTGTCCACCTGCCCTTGAACGATGCTACCCGCCACCTGCTGAACAAAGAGAAACTTTCCCTCATGAAACCCAATGCTATCCTCATCAACACCGCCCGCGGCGGCGTCATTGATAACGCGGCGCTGGCAGAACTTTTGAAAGAAGGTAAAATCGCCGGCGCCGGCATCGACGTTTACGACGGTGAACCGCCGCTCCCGAAAGACACGCCCCTCCTCTCGGCACCGAACACCGTCCTCGCTCCCCACGTGGGCTTCTTCACCGAAGAGGCCATGGCCCGCCGCGCTGTCATCGTCATGGATAACATCCGCGCCTGGGCAGATGGGAAACAGGAAAATGTGATTTGCTAATGTAGAGGGAGTTACGCTGTTTATTTAGTAATCAGTGATCAGTAATTAGTGGTCAGGACGCGATTAACACAGCGCATACATAGCGGTTTCCTCGATATGTATGCACTGGCAGCAAATGCGTCCTGATTACTGACCACTGATTACTAATTACTAAACTATTACAGAAAGGAGTGATTCCTAACGGACTCTCGATTTCTTATTGTTTTTGCTGATATTCTTCTCCCCATGGTCCTCGGCATGGCGCTCAGGAAATGGGGACTTTCTAATGGCATCCTCCGCCTGGTGATCAAAGCCAATGTGGTGGTGGTGGCCACATTCCTCTCCACGGTGTCCTTCTGGTCCGTGAAAATCACGCCGGAGCTTTTGTGGCTTCCGATTTCTTCCATCCCCATCTGCTTCCTTCCGGTGGCGATTTTTTATCTTTTCGAAAAACGCCGGTTCAAGGACCCGCGGGAGCAGGGGAGTTATATGATTTCCATGATGCTGGGAAATATCGGCACCCTGGCAGGTCTTTGCTCCTATGTGCTCTTTGGCCCCATCGGATTCGCTTACATCCAACTCATCGGCATCCCGCAGGTCTTAATCATCGTCCTTTTCTGCTTCCCCATGGGGCAATACTACTACGACCTGTGGGCTCACAAAGGAAAAAAGGGACCTATGGAAATCCACCTTCGGAAAATGCTTCTCACCTGGAACCAGCTTCCCGCCGTGGGCGTTGCCATCGGCCTCACGCTGGCAGCTTTCCACATAGAGAAACCGGACGCGGTCTCCTCCCTCTTCACTATCCTCATCCACCTTTCCGCCTGGATGGGCATGGTGCCTGTGGGCTATGACCTGGACCTTCAGATCGTGAAGGAATACGCCTGGAAACTGTGGCCCATATTTCCTATCAAATTCCTATTTCTGCCGGCGGTGCTCTACTATCTCACCACCCTCTTCGTCTCTGACCCCGCTATGATTACCTGCGTCGTCCTCGCCGCCGCAGCCCCCACCGCCATCTTCGCCGTCGCCTCCGCGCAGCTCTACAAGCTAAACGTAAACCTGGCGGAGTCCGCCTTCCTCACCAGCACCCTGGCTTTTCTGTTTCTAATCTACCCGGTAGTATACTGGGTGGTGAATAAGTAGGGAGAAAGATGGTGCGATTTCCGCTATCGGGTTAGTAATCGGTAGTCGGTGGTCGGTAGTCAGGGCGCATTTCCCGCTACTTCCACCTAGCAGAGGAACCACCATGTGGAAATGGCGATAATCGCGTCCTGATCACTGACTACTGACCACTGATTACTAAACCACTTCCGTTATAACAATAAAAAAGACACCAGCCTATCTGCGTGATAGCTGGTGTCTTTTTTATTAGCTCTTTGCGGTGGAGAGTGTGGTGTCAATTTTGTTGGCCGGCCTTTGGGAAATCTGGACGATTTCGCTGCGGATCTGTTCCATTTCCTCATTATTTTCCTGGGACAGTGCTTTCAAGGTCACCTTTGTCTTGTCTGCATTGGTGAGAGACGTTTCGATGGTCTTGGAAACGGCGCTGTAGGAAAGAACCATTTCCTTATTTCCATTCTTCGGGGTAATCACCAGGCGACCGCCATCGACGCGTCCCACGCCGGTGAGGCTGCCGGAAACTTCGCGGCTTCCCTGCTGCACCCGGTGCTCTACAGTGATGGTCTTGTCATCATTGGCGGTGAAGGTCAGGGTTTCCAGATTTCGGATATTGTCACCGGACCAGTTCACCCCGGCGTCCTGCACGCCCCACCAGGTGCCCTGCCAGGGCCCGCCATTGGCAAAGTGGAGGTAAGCAAAAGCGCCGCCGCCCAAGATCAGAACCAGAGCCATCAGCCCGAGGAATATATATTTTTTCATAGCCGCACATCCTTCATAGGTAAAGAGAGTAAATTCCTCACTATTATACTATAAAGGTGATGGAAAAGGGAAATAAAAAATAGTGTACGCGTTATCGTTTGGCTGCTTGCATCTGATACATGGATGTTAATGCATCCTGCAACACCTGGGAGAAGTTTACGTGATTGGCTTCAGCAAATGTGTTCAGCCATGCAGGAATCGTCAAATTTTTTCTTACCGCTTTTTCTCCATATTTTTCTGCATAAGCGTCCATGTCCAATACCAGGAGATTCACGAAGCCGTCAGGACTATCAGGATGGATAGATTTCACGTCGCTGGCTTTGGGCACTGGATTACCTTCTTCCATTTCGTCCAATACCCAACCGGAGGCCGCATCAGTTGCCATAATCAGTGCTTCCTCGAGGGAATCCCCCTCGCTGATGCAACCTGGAAGATCCGGAACCGTGACGGTATAAGCGCCGGGCTTGTCTTCACAAGGATAGAAGCAAGCAGGATAAAGCAATTTCTTCATAGGTATCACCTCTTATATTAAATCAATCGGGAGGTATCAAGCCCCGCTGCAGTAAATATAGACTTCACGGTGCGCTTATCTAAGTCGCCCCGATGACATGGCACGGTTATCTTTCCCGGTTTTGTGGAATGCACATATTGGTAGTGGGAGCCTCTGATACTCTTTTGCTTCCAACCATTTTCTTCTAATATTTTCACTATTTCTCTAAATTTCATAGTAGCCCCCTTTCACCTCTCATTATACGCATTATGCGTATTTTGTAAAGATAAAAGTAAAAAGCCTCACCCGTGCACTAATGCAGGTAAGGCTCTTTTCAAAAAGACCACTGACTACTAACTACTGACCACTGATCACTAAACCTCCATAGCCAGTCGCACTACTTCCCGTGCAACCTGAACACCGCCAGTTCCCTGGGGCAGCCGAAGCGGAAGGGGAACCAGCTAGCGTCGCCGCGAGAGACGTAGCCCTGGTGCGTGCCATCGGTGTACATGCCGCGGGTGTAGGTGAATGGCGTGAAGAGAGCACGGCCGAAGAGGCCGATCTGTGTGCCGTGGGTGTGGCCGGAGAGTGTGAGCGGCGTGCCTCTGCGGAAGCCTTCGTCAAAGAAATCAGGATGGTGCGCCAGGAGAATGGTCGGCGCGCCTTCTGGAATATCGCTGTACGCCGATGCTGCCATGGAGAGGATTTCCTCTTTCTGCTTTTCCCCTTTGCCCCAGGGATAATCTACGCCGGCAATGTACAAGGTTTCGCCGTTTCGCGTGAGGGCGAAGCTTTCATTCACCAGAAGCTTCACCGGCGTCTGCAACAATTCTTCTTCGATATAATCCTTCCCACGATAGTATTCGTGATTGCCCCACACATAAAGAATGCCATCTTTGAAATTCTTTTCTTTCTCCCGCAAAATGACAGCGGTCTCGGGCATGTAGCGGATATCGTCGATGAGATCGCCGGTGAAAAAGATGGCGTCTACCCCTTCCGCCTGCGCCCGGTCCAATTCGGTGGCTAAATCTTTGTAGCGGAAATAGGGACCGATGTGAGTGTCGGTGATCTGCGCAAAGGAATATCCTTCAAAAGCGGCCGGCAAATGGTCCATGTAGATATCGTAATGCTCCACCTCTTCCCTTGTATTTCCATCGAAGGCTCCATAGACGCCGATGCCAAGGGAAATCGCCATGGCCAGCGCGCCGAGCCGTTGCGAAATCCTTTTGAAGCGCTTGAAGAAGCTCAAAATGGACAGCAAAAAAAGCGGCGCTGCCATGATGACCACCGCCACCATGACGCCGCAAAGAACATAGGCAAGATACAGCGCATTAGCGCTCAAGTGATCGTAGCCCAAGGCGTACCAGAGAAAAAACTCCGCCGCCCCGCCACCTGCCGCCGCGCCCAGAAGGCTGTACACATAGAAATGCTTCCGCCGGAAAAGCAGCGCCGCCAGGGAGCCATCGATAAGCCCGAAAGTGGAAAAAATGGATAGTACCAAAGTCTCAAAGTGCAAGAAAGGACCTCCTGAAAATAGCATAATTCACGGTTGGGGGGTAGTAATCAGTAATCAGGACACATTTCTCGCTATTTCCAAGTAGTGGAAGAACCACTATGTGCGACCTGCGTCAAGCGTGCCAACCTCCTGACCGCTGATCACTGACTACGGATCACTAAACCGATAGCGTCTTACAAAATACGCTACGCGTTTCCCTTCGCCTCGATAGCCGCGGTCTCTGCCTCTTCTGCCATGGCCTGTTTCGCTTCTTTCAGTGCCGCCTCGCGAACTTCTTCTTTCTTTTCTTTCTTCTTTGTGAAATGGGAAATCACTTCCGGCACCATGTTCAGCACCTTGTCGATGGTGCCATTGCCAGAGGCATTCTTGATGGAGAAAAGTTCCACCCGCTCGCCCTTCATGATGAGCACCGCGGTAGGTGTCACTTTGCCGCCGCCGGCGCCGCCGGTAGATGCGCCGCCGTGGGTGCCGGCGCCGAAGCCGAAGGAAATATCCACGAAGGGAACGATAGTGGCATCGCCCAGGTAAATCGGCTGTCCCACCACAGACTCGGTGGTGATCATCTTTTTAAAATCTTCAAAAATCTGTTTTCTTACTTCATCATCCATGGTAGTTGCCCTTTCTGAATTTCTTAAACTCCCAAAGCGGCTTTGCCAAAAGTAGCCGCCCGGCGATGTAAATCACATATATAGGAATGATACGCCCCCTGCAGCTTCCTTGCAAGGTGTTCACCGGTTCCAAATAATTCCACACCACTTTTTCTGTGGCGCCGCCGGCAAAAGCAGCAGCGATACCGCCCAATGTGCCGGTGGTCATAGGGTCTCCGGTGCCAAATTCTCCACTGATAGAAAAGTGCTTCGGGAAGCTGTGAGAAAACAGCGCGGTAGCCGCGGCAAAGACCCGCTCTACCAATCCATTATGAATGGCAAATCGGATTTGCGCCCAAGTCGATGGCGCGACCTCTTCTTCTGCGGTGATTTCCAACGGCGGCTCTTCTTTCTCTTCAGCCGCCGTCTCTGCCTCTTTCAGTATGTCTTCTATTTCCAGCGGCTCCTCTTTTTCTATGGGAGAAATCTCTTTTCTCTTTGCCGGTTTCTCTGGGACAGTCCCGACCGCGGGAGCTTCTTCTTCTCCATCAATCTCGACTGCCGGAGTTTCTTCTTCGGTGGCAAATTCGATTTCCTTAGACCAAAGACCGCTCAAGATAGAAATCCGAATCCCCAGTCGCCAGCGCGAGAGGGAAATCCGATATTTCACCGGCCAGAAGAGCAGGAGGAGAATCAGCGCCAGCAGCACTAAAAGGATTGTCCCCATCATAGGCCGTAGAGGCTAGCGAGCCCCTGGGCCGCCTCTTTCACCTCCCGCGCCAGGTATACCGGAGACGTCACCTTCACGTAAGGCGCGTGCTTCAGTGCCCATGCCTTCAGCGCCGACGGCGTGATGGTCACTTCCACCTGCACCTTCCCCTGGCTCGCCGACGCCAAATGCGCCGCCTTGCCAAAGTCTATGACGATGTCCGTCATGAGCCGCCAATCAGCCTCGAAAGTGCAAAGCTCTTCACTTCCGCTATAGAAATCCTTCATCACCGTCACAAACTCCGACGGCTTCACTTGCGCATCGGTGGTTTCCAGCGATTTCTGCGACCGCGAAGGTGTTTCCAGCATCGTCACCTGATCCATCAAGTCCACAAAGAAAAAGGCCAGCGCCTCCCGCCCTTCTTCGCTCCCCAGGAGGCAATAGCGCCCATCGGCCGCCACCACATAGAAGGGATGAAGCTGATAGAGTTTCTCCTCGCCGCCGCCCGTCAGCCCGTGGTGCCGCTTCCCGTCGGCTTCGTAATGGTCGTAGTAAAAGGAAATCTGCTTCTTCTCCTGGACGGCGCGGGAAAGCAAAGCCACCGTTTCATTTACCTCACCGTACTTTGGGGAAATCGGCAAATTGCGAATCCCGCTCTTCCCGTCATCGAAGCAGCGGATTTGCAAAAGTTTCAAATGCTCTGCCACCTGCTTGATCTGCGCCGCCGGCAAATGGGAGAAATAGAGCAGGTCGATCAATAGCTTCAAATCCTCCGGCGGCAGTACGTGATCCCAGTACCAATCCAGAGAAATCGGCGCTGCCTTGCCATTCACCACCCGCGGCACCTCGCGGCACATCACCGGCAGCCCCGCCTCCTTGAGACGCGTCAGGTTGCGGCTCACCGATTTCCGGCTCACCACCATGCCATATTTCCCTTCGAGGCAATTCAATATGTCCTGCTGCGACAACGGATGATCCTTGTCCGACTCCCGAAGGAGCACCTGCACGATCCGGATGATCGACATCTTGCTTCCCGTTTCGATTTCGCCCATGGAATCACCTCCGATTGTTGTAGTCGGTAGTCGGTGGTCGGTAGTCGGTTCGCGTTTGACGCCAGTCTCACATAGATGTTATCTCTCCATGTATGCACAAGTACCAAATGCGCCCCGACTACCGATTACCGACTACCGATTACTAAAAACCTACCGCTTAAAAATCAAATCCGACACTTTGGACGCCAGTTCTGTAAGAGCAGAAATAATCCCCTCCAGCTTCCCCCAGTGCAGCAGCGTGTGGACACAGCCGGCGATGGTCACGCCGCCCAAAAGATCCGTGGGATAGTGCATGCCGGCCAGGAGGCGGGTGCATGCCAGGACGCCGGCGAAGAATGCCATCAGGTGAGAGCCGGGCATTCCCATTTTCAAAAGCTCCATGGCCACCACGGCGCCATTCATGGTGTGATTGCTGGGGAAAGAAGCGTTCGCCTTGTGGCCCGTGAAATTCCAGATTCGCCAATCCTTCGTGAAAGGACGATCGCGAAGCCAAAGTTTCCCGATGACAAAGGAAATCAGCGACGCCACCACTACGCCAATGAATGCCAGAACACAGCAACGCCGCCGCCGCATGCGTCCCTCTCCCGGCGCGAGCCAGAGAAGCAGCCCGTAAATCACAAACGCCCAATGACCGTAACGGGTCAAGAGATCCAGAAACAGATCCACCGACCGCTTGCGCCCGGCCAAGCTATTGATTTTCCGAACGATATATAAATCAGGATTCATCTCGTGCCTCCTTGCTTTTTCGATGTTTTAATTTTAGCATACTCGGGATAATTATGGAAATGACGATGAGATTTAGGGATAAGGGACAAGGGATAAGGGATAAGGCGCGTTTAGCTGCTTCCCCACCACCGTGAACCGTTTACCGTATAACCGTTTACCGACTCATTTAATGATAGCGGGAGATGGAGTCATTCCAATAAGCCGTATACCGCGCCAACTCCCGCTATTGTATGCACGCTCGGACTACGGTCACACGGTAAACGGTTCACGGCTACGATGGGGAAGCAGCCAAATGCGCACCGACTACCGACTACAAAACCGATAGCGCATTCCCCAAAATAAAACGAGACCGCTGGAATCCCCCATCGGTCTCAAATTCTCCATTTTATTTTTCTTTTTCCTTCTCCGCTTCCGCCATGGCTTCCTGTTTCTTTTTCTCTGCCACCGCCAGGTAGCCGCTCCGCCGGAGGACCATGGAAATGATCGCCACCACAGAGCCCAGCAGAATGAAGGTATTCATCAGCGTGAAGCCATCGCCCCAGCCGACACGGAAAATCCCGTAGCCCAAAACGAGAAACAGTAAGGAATCCTGAAATTTAGCAAACATAATGCATCCTCCTATTCTTGATTTAACCATAGCGGAAAAGGGAGCGGGAGTCAAGGGGGATTTGGCATAATAGGGATAAGGGACAAGGGATAAGGGATAAGGCGCGTTTGGCTATTGTCCCATGCAAGCCCACTTCCCTGAGGAGTATGATGCCTACACTAAAGTGAGGAGTGAGGAGTGGTGGTGCGCCGCGTCAATTCATATAGCGGCGCGGAGATTTTAGAAAACCAAAGGTCAGACGCCCGTGTACCTGCTTTCCAAAACTCGCGGCGCTTCTTAATTTGTGCGCCGCACCATCACTCCTCACTCCTCACTTTTTTCATCTCCTCAAAGTAAAATCCCCGAACGACGCAAATCGTTCGGGGATTTTTGTATTCTTAGCAAGTGTGGCAGACTTCGTAGAGTCCTTCTTTTTTCAAAAGTTCGATGACGGTCTCGCCGATGTGGGCCACGGTTTCCGCTACGGGGATGCCTACGGCGTTGAGGGCTGCAATTTTTTCTGCGGCTGTGCCTTTGCCGCCGGAGATGATGGCGCCGGCGTGGCCCATGCGTTTGCCTGGAGGTGCCATGCGGCCGGCGATGAAAGCAGCCACCGGTTTCTTCATATTTTCATGAATCCACTGAGCGGCCTGCTCTTCCGCATTGCCGCCGATTTCGCCGATGAGGAGGACGGCTTTTGTATCCGGGTCGTCGTTGAAGAGTTTCAGCGCGTCGATGAAGTCGGTGCCTTTGATAGGGTCGCCGCCGATGCCGATGGCGCTGGTCTGTCCGATGCCGGCGCCGGTGAGCTGGAAGGTGGCTTCGTAGGTCAGTGTGCCGGAGCGGGATACCACGCCTACGTGGCCTTTTCTGTAAATCTGTCCGGGGATAATGCCGATATTGGCTTCATCAACGGAGATGAGCCCCGGGCAGTTCGGTCCGATGAGGCGGGTCTTCTTGCCCACCATGTAGCGATGGACCTTCACCATGTCTTCCACCGGGATATGTTCGGTGATGCACACCACCAGATCCAGGTTCGCTTCTACAGCTTCCAGGATCGCGTCAGCTGCGAAAGCCGCCGGCACGAAAATGACGGACACGGTGGCGCCGGTGACAGTGACAGCGTCGCGGACGGTGTTAAACACCGGGACATTGCAGCAGATTTCCCCTGCCTTCCCCGGCGCCGTGCCGCCGACAATGCGAGTGCCGTAAGCCTGCATCTGTTCTGTATGAAAACGGGCTGCCTTGCCGGTGATGCCCTGTACGATGACTTTGGTATCTTTATGAATTAAAACGCTCATGTTAGTCGCTCCTTATATTGAATCAGAAATCTCAAACCGGTAACCTTATTTCTTTTCCGCTCTGCATTCTTTCGCCAGACGGATCGCCAGCTTCGCGCCGTCGTCCATAGACGTGGTGGGATAGAGATTCTTGATGTGAGCTTCATCCAAAATCTGGCGGCCTCTTTCTACATTTCTGCCTTCCAGACGAACGATGACAGGGATCGGGAATTCGTCCTTGCCGCCGGAGAGGAGCGCTGCCGCTTCCACGATGCCGGTGGCGATGACGTCGCACTTATTAATGCCGCCGAAAATATTAATAAGAATGCTGTCCACCTGGTTGTCTTCCAGCATGATATTGAAAGCCGCCACGATTTTTTCCGGTGTGGAGTCGCCGCCTACGTCCAGGAAGTTCGCCGGTTCGCCGCCGTTCTCTTTGATGATGTCCACCGTCGCCATGGCAAGGCCGGCGCCATTGACCATGCACGCCACGTCACCGCCCAGGTTTACGTAGTTCAGACCTTCGGCAGCCGCCTTTCTTTCCTTGTCATCTTCTTCGGTGATGTCGCGAAGCGCCACGATTTCCGGATGACGGGAGAGGGTGCTGTCGTCGAAATTCAACTTCGCATCCAGCGCCATCACATCGCCTTCCTCGGTGACTACCAGCGGATTTACTTCAGCAAGGGAGCAATCTTTATCTACGAAAATATTGTACAAACGCTTCATGAAAGTCGCCGCTTTTCTGACGGTAGGCTTTTCGAAATGGAGCGCATAAGCCATGCGCAGCGCCTGGAAATCAGCGAGGCCGATGACCGGGTCGATGTATTCCTTAATAATTTTTTCCGGAGACTCTGCTGCCACGTCTTCGATGGACATACCGCCGCATTCAGAGCCCATCATGACCACACTCTCGGACTGACGATCTACCAGGAAGGAGAGATAATATTCTTTTTTGATATGGCAGCCAGCTTCGATGAGGAGACGGTTCACCTTCTTGCCCTGGGGCCCGGTCTGGCGGGTCACCAGCGTTTTGCCCAACAGTTCTTTAGAAAATTTCTTCACATCGTCCAGAGACTTGGCAATCTTCACGCCACCCGCTTCGCCGCGGCCGCCGGCATGGATCTGCGCCTTCACCACTACGATGGGCGTATCCAAACGCATGGCATTCAGCACCGCATCTTCTACGGTAAACGCCGAATAGCCCTCCGGCACGTGGACGCCATATTCACGCATAATCTGCTTGCTCTGGTATTCATGGATATTCATAACACGGACTCCCTTCCAGGAAAAAGCAATTTCTGAAAAATCTGCTCTTTTATGAAACAATTTACATTTCTCAGGCTATCCTTATGGTAGCCTTTTTCTATAAATCATGTACAAGTTACAAAAAGAATTGTACCACTATTCCGCTTTTAATAAAAGCAATATGCATAAATTGATGCAATAAAAAACAATCTATGCGTTTGGCGTATAGATTGTTGGGAGTTAGTAGTCAGTAATCAGTGATCAGTAGTCAGGACGCGTTTGGCGGAAGTGAGGAGTGAGGAGTGAGGAGTGGCGGTGCGCCGCACAAATTATATAGCGGCGCAAATTTAGAAAATCACAGCAAAGGCGTCATGTAAAGCGGCAAGTACACAATCCCGGCGTCTTCCTTTACGTCCAAGGGATGTAGCACATAGGGCGTGTAAAGCTGCGAGGCGTACTTTGCCATGAACCGCGTGAGGGAGCGGAGCGTATAATTTTTCCCCGACTTCACTTCGATGGGCGACATGTTGTGCCCCTTAGTGATTTGCCTTTTGGCCACCAGGAAATCGATTTCCATGCGGCTGGTCAAATCATCTCTGGAGGGATTCGAGTAGAAATACAATTTATGGCCGGCCGCGGTGAGCATCTGAGCGGTCATATTTTCGATGACCATTCCCATATTCACTTCCAGCTTATCAAAAAGAATTTTCTTGTACACTTCTTCGCTGACCAATGTATTTTCATCAAAGGCGTGGCTGATCAGAAGTCCTGTGTCCGCCATGTAGCACTTCATGGTCATCCGGTCCATATTGAGTTTCAGCCCGATATCCGGCGAAGTGGAATTATAGCAGCCATTCATGATCATGGCATCAGCCAGCCAAAAGACCGCGTCCTCGTAATCCCGGTAGCGGGCGCCATGCTGCAGCGCGGAGAATTTAAATTTTCTCTCGTGCCGCGAAAGCTGCGCCGGGATATCATCGAAAATCTGCATGGCCCGCAGCTCACAGCCGGCGGCGTGTTTCGCCATGTCCGCCCGATAGAGTTCCAAAATGTCCCGCTTTACCTGGTCCACCATTTCGAAATCCCGCGTATCACTATAGGCCGCCACCGCCTGGGGCATGCCGCCCACCACCAGGTACTGGCGATAGTAATCCATCCCCTTCCGATGCAACCCCTGCCCCAAAGGCTTCCGCTTTTCGAAATGGAGCGCTGCCACATCCATGAACGTTTCATTTCCCATAGCCCAGAGAAATTCTTCGAAATCCATGGGAAACATTTTGATATGCCGCTCTTCCGAGGGAATCAGAATGTCCTTCACATTTTTGCGAATGCTCATAAGAGAGCCGGTCTCTATATAGTCATAGCGCCCATCGGCCACCAGGTACTTGATGGCCGACCGCGCCCGCGGGCAAAGCTGCACCTCATCGAAAATGATGACGCTCTCCCGCGGGTAGAGCTTCACATTGTAATAGGTAGAAAGATACAGGAAAAGCGTATCCAAATCATCCAAATAATTTTCAAAAAGCCCGGTCACTTCCTTCGGCGCCCGGTTGAAATCGATGAGCAGGTAGCTCTTGTACTCTGCCTTGGCAAATTCTTCCGCCACATAGCTTTTCCCCACACGCCGCGCGCCATCGATCAAGAGTGCCGTGCGCCCGCCTTCCTTCTTCCATTCCAATAATTTCTGATAAATTTTTCTTCTCATGCCCATCGCCGCCTTCACCAATGCAAATTTTAAAACTGCTTCCGCGCAAAAGATTTGCTTT